>NZ_JBQKKM010000001.1:0-259768 GCF_052116745.1 Niallia sp. Sow4_A1
AAGTGCCTGAACTATTTCCAGTAAAGAACCAATATCAAATTAATGAAAAAGTGTTAAATTTAATATGGATAGGTGTTTTATATATGTCTCATTTGGCTAGGTCAGTTCATTTCTCCTCCTTTTTTTTATGTTCGCCTGTTGCTCCTTCATGAAGTGAAATGTAAGAACAGGCTCGTTATATTAAATATAGCTCAATATTCGAAAGTATTAATAACTAGCCTCTAATTCATCTATTAAGCTTCCAACATAGGCAATTGCTTTTTGGATTGGTTCTGGTGTGGACATGTCGACATTCGCTAATTTCATTAGTTCAAATGGTTTTAAGGTGCCTCCAGCTTTTAGAACCGTTAACCAGCGATCAACTGCTGGTTTTCCTTCCTCTTCAATCATTTGAGAGACAGCAGTTGATGCTGTTAGGCCCGCAGAGTAAGTATATGGATAAAGCCCCATATAATAATGTGGTTGGCGCATCCACGTTAGCCCAGCACCTTCATCTATTTCCACGCTATCTCCCCAGAATGACTTTAAGACTGCGAGGTTTTGCTCACATAAAACTTTTGCTGTGATTGGCATTCCTTGCTCTGCTAACTCATAGATTCTTCTTTGTAATGCACCCTCAAGTATATGGGTAACGAAATTATGATAATATGTGCCTAGCGATTGAAGGATTACCCATCTTCTGATTTGGGCATTAGTAGATTTTTTTATAATATGCTTACTCAAAAGCATTTCATTCATTGTAGATGGTGCCTCGACAAAGTAACGGGATGGTCGAGTATTGGAGATAATTTGATTTCTTCCAGCAAGAACGAAATGTCCTGCATGTCCAAGTTCATGGGCAAGTGTAAAAGTATTTCGCATGGAATTATGCCATGTCATTAATATATATGGATGTGCACCATACGGGCTGGAGCAGAAGGCGCCAGAACGTTTCCCATGGTTATCGGCTAAATCTACCCAACGATCCTTTAAACCTTTTTCCATAATCTCCATATACTCTGGACCCATCACATCAAGTGCCTCTAAAATAAGCTTAGATGCTTCTTCATAGGTGATTTCAGGATCATAGGTTGTATCAAGCGGTGCCTTTAGGTCACAATAATGAATTTTATCTAAACCTAAAATGCGTTCTTTTAATCTCGCATATCTCTGCATATGTGGTGCTAATTCTGTGAGAATGGTGTCCAGCTGGTTATGGTACATTTCTTTTGTCACTTGCTGTTCTTGTAAAAGCATATCGGTTACAGATTCATAGTTACGTAGACGAGATTCGATTACTTGTTTTTTCACTTCTGTTCCATAGGTAGCTGCATACGTATTTTTATAGCGATTTAGCCCTGCGGTAAAAGAGTCGTATGCTTTTCTTCTAATCTCTTTATCAGCAGATTCTTCATACTTTTCAAAGGAATTGAATGTTAACGGATATTCAGTCCCATTATTTGTAACAAAAGAAGAGAATTCCATATCGGATGTTTTGCTTCTTTGATATATCATATAAGGGGAACCATGGATTTCGCCAAAGGCCGCTAATACTTCTTCTGCTTCTGGTGATAACATATGAGGCTTTGCTTCCATTAGGTCATTTAGTGTTTTGGAGAAAACCTGCAATTCTTCTTCAGATTGCATATATGTATTTATTTCATCATTTGATAGTGTAAGAATTTCAGAATCAATAAACGAAAGGCTTGAACTCACTTTTGCATAGAGTGAAGAAACAATCGCATCGTTCTCTTGATATACAGGATTTAATCCATCTGTAGATTGATTAAGATTTGCATAGGTAATAGCTCTCGTTAATCTTTCATTTAGTGCATCTCGCGCTTTTAAGCATTCCAATAACATTGTAGCATTCTGATGAAACTTGCCTTTAAATTGAGTAACAGTAGGAATACTCTCTTCAATCGATGCTATTTCTTCTTTCCATCCTTCTTCTGTTTCAAATAAATCACGTAGGTCCCAAGTATGTTCTAAAGGAACTTCTGAACGGTAAAGCGTCTTTTCCATCTCTGTATTCATTTTTCATTCTCCTTCTCTAACAAACTATTTCGTTATTCGAAACGATTAGTTTGATTATACAATAAACCTATTAAAAGTGGGAATATTTTGTTTATTTAATCATTACATTGTTATTAAATAAGAAAGGAAGGAAAAAAATGCTACTCTTTACTAGAAGAATAATTGTATAATGGAAAAAACATCTTACTATTTCACTAAATTTTACAATTTTTTAATAAAGTGAATGGCTGAAAATTGATTATATAAAAAGGAATGAATGTAAATTGCCCCTGAAAATTTCCCGTAAAAAAAGATTTTATCTATTAGTGTTTATTTGTATTGCTTCTATGCTCGTTATTTTTTTCATCTCCCATATGCCATATCAGGAACAAGATATTAAGCCATTTTTACGAGATAAAGTGGATCTTTCTAATATCCCATTACCATCTATTCAATTTGAGTACGATGGTCAGATTGTTTCCACTGATGCAGATCCATATGGCTTTATAGAATTTCTATTTCGTAAAGCAGGACATGTTATCGGCTATTGTTTATTAAGCCTTCTTCTTTTTATAACACTCATGCATACAAGGGTAGAACGAAAATGGGTATATGTAATAAGTGGCGCCCTTGCCCTCCTTTATGCAATCTCAGATGAATGGCATCAAAGCTTTGTGCCTGGTAGAACAGGACATTGGCAGGACGCCATTATTATTGATGGAATGGGAGTAGTTTTGGGATTACTTGTTGGATACATTTGTACATCTTTAATAAAACGTAAGGGTACAAACGGACGGTTCTTTTAGATGGTAGCAACTAGAACGACCTTAAATCCTGAAGTGGTATAGAATTCAAATTTAGTTTTTGGAAAGAAAATAATAAGATGGCGTGGAAAAAAAGTCGACATTCAAGTAATCATCATAATCTGGAGTTTGTCATCGATTGAGCGATCCATTGGAGGTAATGAAGAGAGAGGAGCTGGTAACATTGTATCAAGATAAAGAATTGATAGTAAGACCAATTAAAGAGGAGGATCTCCATCGTCTTTGGACATTGGCATTCAAAGAGGAGTCACCTGAATGGAAAAAATGGGATGCTCCGTATTATGCACATAAAGCGATAACCTACGAAGAATTCTTAACAAAAAAGGACCGCTACCTAGAGAGAGAAGATTACTGGGCCATTGTTGTAGAAGGAGAGTTGATTGGCACTGTCGGCTATTATTGGGAACATGAGCCATCCAAATGGCTAGAGATGGGAATTGTTATTTATGCTCCGAATTATTGGAGCGGTGGATATGGAACAAGAGTAATAAAGCTTTGGATCGACCATTTATTTAAGAAAATGCCTTTAGTCCGGGTCGGGTATACAACATGGTCTGGCAATGAGCGGATGATTAAGATTGGAGAAAAGCTTGGTATGACGATGGAAGGACGAATGAGAAAGTGCCGTTATTATAATGGAGTATACTATGATTCAATTCGTATGGGAATTTTAAGGGAAGAATGGGAAGAGAATCAAGTAATATAATTCTAATATAGGGAAAAGATGCATAAAATTATGTACTGCTAATCATGTACTACATTCATTTTAGGAGTATAATGGAAGTAAATAATAATGGATAAAGGCAAATTGTTTAAAAGTATAGGCAGCAATGGAATCGAATAAGCATGGAAAATGAATGAATGGAGTGAGGTCCATGAAGAAAAAGGGTGAGTACGTATTTTTCTGCCAGCATTGTGGATTGCCTCAACGTATTCCAGCATTTGTGTTAAAAACGTACTTATGTGATGACATGGTAAAGCAATACTATTGTCACAATTGTAGCCGTGAAAATGTAATTCCTCCCTATATAAAAAAACTTAAATCTGAGCTCTAAGGGTATTTTTTTAAAAGCCAAGTGTATTAAACGCTTGGCTTTTGCTTTTTAAGACAAACTTGCAAGTTATATAAGCAATTCCATTATTTATGAGTATTTGTCGATATATTGTACAAACTATTTAAGGAGGAACATTATAATTTGTTGGTTAGTGAAGGAAACAATTTTTTTAACCTTATTATGAAGATGGTTACTAACCCCCCTCTTATAATGGAAACTTTAAGTAGGAGATGAATGAAGTGAACTACAAAGAAATTTGGGAAAAAATTAATGAACAGAATGACATATTACATTCTTTATACATTTCTTATTGGGATAAATTTTCGGATTATACGACATGGCAATTTTGGCTCATTGTTATTTCTTTAATTTTCCCATTAATCATTCTGTTTATAGCTATTGATAGAAGAAGATTATTTGAAATATTGTTCTTTGGCTATACTGTTCATTTACTTTGGGCATACATAGATCTTACTCTTAGCAGAGGGAATTTCTTAACACATACATACTTTCTATTTCCGCTTGTTCCTAATGCGTTAAATATTACAGGTTCTTTTCTTCCAGTAGGATATATATTAGTATATCAATATGCGACAAATCATCAGAAAAACTTTTATATACTAACAATACTATTAAGTGCTCTAAATGCTTTTGTTTTTGCCAATATTGAAGAAGCAATTGGATTAGTGACTTTTCATAGAGGAGTGAATGCCTTTCATTTATTCCTTTTGGATTTAGTGATAGTGTTTGTATCATTCTGGTTTACTAAATTACTGTTGAAATTTAGGATTAATAAGAGTGAAGAGATGTAATAAATGAGCATGTGTTTTACAGCACATGCTTATTTTTTTGCAAAAATTCTAGTGCAGAGAAAGGTTTTAAGCAATCGAAATGCTAAATCGATGCATTTGAGCAAAAATGTAACGAGGTGTATACTTGCGAGTAAGAGTATTAAAGGGGGATTTATTTTGTTACAAAAACCAAAGGCTATTTTTCTAGATATGGATGGTACGATTTTAAATCATCAGAATCAGGTAAGTCTGAAGACAAAAGAGATTATTGATGATTTACGAAAGGAGGGTTTCTTCGTTTTTATAGCAACAGGAAGATCCTTTGACGAAATTACATCTGTCGTACCAGAAGGATTTGAAGTAGATGGTTATGTTACTTCCAACGGCATGGCTGGATATATAGGAAAAGAGCCGATTTTTCAACATACACTACCTTTACAATTAGTTGAAACCATTATTGAAAAGGCAAGAGAGTATAAAGTATATTATGAGCTTTTCCCATATGGAGCTTCTCGTATAACATTAAATCAAGATAAGGAGTATGTTATGCACGAAATCAGGGAACCGAAGCCGGAAAGTGTTGGGATCAATGAATGGCTTTCTCGAAAAGAAGCAATTAATGGAAAAATAGATTGGAAGGATACAATAGAGGGAAGCAAATTTTCGAAGTTTTATTTCTTTGCTCGAACGAAAGAACATATTAACCAGTGGAAGCAAGTATTAGAAGAATTAAGAAAGGAAGTCGACTTTACTGCTTCTACATCCTCTGGACATAATGTAGAAGTAATGGTTGCAAATGTAAATAAAGCAACAGGCATTAAACAAATGCTAGAGAAGTTTAGTCTATCAGCGAAAGAGACGATGGGAATTGGAGATAGTGATAATGACATCCAAATGCTGCAATTCGTTTCCATGCCAGTTGCTATGCAAAATGCACCAGAACACATTAAAGAAATAGCAAAAGAAATAACAGAGTTAACTTGTGATGAAGATGGAGTTTGTCATTTCCTCACATCTAAATTTAAGTAACGAATAAATTGCTTGTTTTTACCATATTAGTCATAGCTCCATTTGGAAAACCTATTTAGAGGCAAACAGAAAGGAGTGTTAAAAATGACGAAAAAATATAACAATGGAAGTAAGAATCAATACTCACCAAAGGGAAATCAAACTAGTGTTAGTGACGATAACAGTAAAGGGAATAAACGGAATAAAGATCAAAGTGATAAAACAGAAGACTAAGAGGCTGGGACAAAAGCATCTCAACTAACAATACACACGAACACTTACAAAATTATTTGTGTAAATGTTCGTGTGTATTATTTTGAAAAAAGGTTTAGAAACGAAGTGGAATGGAGCGGAGGACACTCGACTCCTGCGGGAAATAGAGGAAAGGCTGAGACCCCGCAGGCGTGCCGAGGAGGATCAGCTTACTCCCCGGCGCATCGTGCGTCTGTAGCGCAATGGAACGACTTAGTTTTTACACTTAACTATATAAAAAAAATAAAGTAGCTTTATTTAAGAGCTGGATTAAAGATTGTTCGTCTTTAAAGATTAATTATTTAGTTTAGTCCCAGCCTCTTTTATATAATTGGTTAAAAAATAGTATTTTGTAATTTTTGAATATTTGCACTGTGAAATGGGGAATTGATTGGTTCATCCACCACACTAAATGGATTTCCATCTAGATCAAAGAAATCAAAGTATTTCATTCCACCAAAATCCTTTATTTCTGTCGTTTTCACACCGTTTTTATTCAAATACTCATATACCTCTTCAATATGATCTACAATAAAATTAAAGTAGGAATTTTTTTCTTCATTTTTTACTATAAATTCAGAGGATTGCGGTATATCCACTTGAATTAATGCAAGCTGAGTGGAACCGCTTGGAAAATAAAATCCGACCCCTTCTTCCCAGCTATCAATTTTCTTTACACCTAGCATTTTTTCATACCATTTACTTGCTTTCTCTAAGTCTGTAACGGGGATAAAAATACTTCCAATTCTAAACATAACTTTCTGTCTCCCTTCTAGATTTATGATATTTATGTTGATGGAAATTTCTTAATTATGTTAAATCGAATAAATATCTTTCATTCTATTATACAATAGGAAAAATGGAGAAATGTTTTTTGGGGAAATTTAAGAGCGCTCTGAATTTGTCGAGGATTAACTTGGTATTTTTAAAGGAATTTAGCGGAAAAGCTCGAATAATTAAGTAGCTAAATCTACTTAGAAGGGCTGGTTACTAATATTGTTAGCTTTTCCGACCGTTGAACAATTATCTTATCATTTGTTAGTGATTATCTTACCAATCGTTTGGTATCTATTAGTTAGTAAAGAAGAAATTTCACAGCGAAAAAAAATAATGTCAAATTTTTCTTTCAGCCTTTTTTTGATGCTTGTTCTCAGTATGGTGCATCCAATTGAGATTGGAGAGGGAGTTTATTATGATCTTAAAGTAGTTCCCATTCTATTAGCATTTGTCTATGGTGGCTTAAACACGAGTATCCTTTTAACCTTAATTTTAATAGGATATAAATTTTTTATGTTAGGGAATGCTTTTTATATGAATTTCTTTAATTACACTATTGCTGCTACCATTATTCTTATTTTAAAAAATAAATTGGTGACGCTTACCTTTAAAAAGAAATGGATAATAATTATGAGTGTTTACTGGCTAAGCGCCCTAACTCGAATTATAAATATATTCATTACCAATCAATTAGCCCAACTTCCTTTTACTTTGGTTTATACGTTTTCTACTTGGGGGGCATTATATATTGTTATCATCATGATCCAATATAATGAAGAGAAAATTCTTAATCAAACTAAAATTCAAATGGCGGAACGAGTAAATGCAGTAAGTCAATTGGCTGCATCTGTTGCACATGAGGTAAGAAACCCGATGACATCTGTGAAGGGATTTCTGCAACTAATACGTGGAGACAATAATTTATCTGAAAAACAAAGAAAATACATAGAAATATCGTTAGGAGAATTGGAACGTACAGAAACGATCATCAATGATTATTTATCAATGGCAAAACCTGTTTCGAGAGAAGAAGAGGACAATTTAAATATTACAGCTGAACTGAGGAGCATTATTGAAGTAATAACTTCTTATACAAATAATCATACTATTATCATCGATGCGGTGATCTCTAACCACCTCTATTGTAAAGGGAAAAGGAATGAATTTAGGCAGGCGATGATTAATATGATGAAAAATAGTGTAGAAGCTATGAATGGGAACGGTATATTAGCAGTCCGTGCATATGCTTTTGGAGAAAAAATTTATATTGAAATTGAAGACAATGGAATAGGAATGACGAGTAAACAGGTGAAACAATTAGGAACACCGTATTATTCTACCAAAGATAAAGGAACAGGTATTGGCCTTACCTTGGTATATCGTATTATAAGAGATATGAAGGGAGAAATAACGGTTGTCAGCAAAAAAGGACAAGGTACAATGTTTAGAATTGCCTTAGCAAAAGCAATCGCTTGATAAAGTGTGTCGATTCTTTTAATTAGAATCGACATTTTTATTATATTTTCTAATTAACTCGATGATAAAAAAGTCAATCCAAGAAATAATCGGAATGAATAGTGGCAGTACATAGATAGAAGTATGTCCTAATCCAAATAATTTAGCCTCTTCATTACATAAATAATATATCAGCGTAGATCCCACTAAAAAGACTGAATTCCAACAAAAAGCAATCAATAATGCTACCCATTTATTTTTTGTTTGTATAAAGGTAAGAATAGAGAGGATAGCAGAAATGAAGAAGGATATAAAAATGAAGATACTAACCAATAGATTCCCTCCAAATCTTTCATATTAGATGTATTTTAACATAAGTTACTTTTGATGATAGGTGAAAAATTTACATTACTTTACTAAAAATATAAAAAAGATTAAAAGAGAATAAATAGTAAAGCAATATACTAAAGATATTCTGAATAGAATTGCCTTTTTATTGATTAATATAGAGCAAGTTTGGTCTCTAATTTTTTACATAAGGAGATTGTAGAATGAATATCACAGTGGCAGGTACAGGATATGTTGGATTAGTGACAGGTGTTTGTTTAGCAGAAGTTGGTCACCAAGTTACGTGTGTGGATCCATCCCAAGAGAAAATCGTTCTATTAAACTTAGGGATTTCGCCGATTTATGAGCCGGAATTAGATGGATTAATAGAAAAAAATACGAATGCAGGGAAATTAACATTTACCACAGATTATGAACAGGCTTATGCTCAATCAGATGTTATTTTCATTGGCGTTGGAACACCAGAGAATGAAGATGGGTCAGCTAATTTACATTATGTATTCCAAGTTGTAAAGCAAATTGCCGAAAGTATAACCCGTGATTGTCTGATTGTCATTAAATCAACGGTTCCAATTGGAACAAATGACCGGTTGGAAACCTATATTAAGCATCATTTAAAACATAAAGTTGCTGTTGAAGTTGCTTCAAATCCAGAATTTCTTGCACAAGGAAGTGCGATTAAAGATACATTATATGCCTCTCGGATAGTAATTGGGGTAGAGAGTAAGCGGGCAAAAGACATATTAACTTCTATTTATGAACCATTTAAACAACCAATTTTAACGATGAATCGTCGCAGTGCTGAAATGGTTAAATATGCATCAAATGATTTCCTTGCATTAAAGATTTCTTTCATCAATGATATTGCCAATCTATGCGAGGTAGTTGGAGCAAATATCGATGACGTTACAAGTGGGATGAGCTATGATGAGCGTATAGGAAAAAAATTCTTAAATCCTGGTATTGGGTACGGTGGTTCGTGTTTTCCAAAGGATACTAAAGCTTTACATTGGCTCGCTGAAGAAGAAGGTTATGTCTTGCGTACAGTGAAGGCAGCGATAGAGGTAAATGAAAAGCAAAAATTCAAGCTAATTTCAAAAGCGAGGACCGAGTTTTCATCCTTCCATGGGCTAAAAGTGGCTGTGCTCGGACTAACTTTTAAGCCTGGAACAGATGATTTACGAGAAGCTCCTTCTATTCCTAATGTGCGGTTATTATTAAATGAAGGCGCAAAGGTACATGTATATGATCCAGTTGGAGCAGAGAACTTTAAAAAACTCTTTCCTACTGACGTAGTTTACGAAAAAATACCAGAGAAGGCACTTGAAGGGGCAGACATTTGCTTCATTTTTACCGAATGGGAAGAAATTAAGGCGATTGATTTAACCATTATTAAGGAGAAGATGAACGAACCGTTTGTTTTTGATGGGCGTAATTGTTTTCCACTGGAGGAAGCAAGAGAGGTAGGCATTAATTATTTCTCCATCGGTCGACCACATGTAAAAGGGATGAGGGCTGGAGGCAGAGATGGGGATGGCTTCCTTGTTTCATAGTCTACTTGATAAAATATATTCAATTTGCAAAGGATTCTCCAGGTTCGTTGAGAGTCCTTTTTTTTGACTAATTTAACTGTAAAATTGCTTAGCTGCACGTAGTAAGGATCCTATATATCGTCATAGGAACAGATGACAGCGTTTGTCATAAAATAAATCATAACACCAAAATAGGGAGTGAAGAAGAATGGTGAAAATCTTTATCGATCCAGGACATGGTGGGACTGATTCAGGAGCAGTAGGTAATGGGTTACAAGAAAAAGCATTAACATTAACTATTGCTAAAAAAATAGAAACTTTATTAAAAAGTTATGAAGACGTTAGTGTAAGAATGAGCCGCACTAATGATACTACTTTATCATTAACGCAACGTACGAATGCAGCAAATACATGGGGAGCTGACTTCTTTCTATCCATTCATATTAATGCTGGAGGAGGTTCTGGCTACGAGGATTACCGTTATAATACTTTATCTGCAACTAGCAATGCTGGGAAAATCCAAGCAGCTATCCATACAGCTGTAATGAATGAACTAAAAGCTTTTGGTGTCTTTGATCGCGGGGTTAAATCAGCAAATTTCCATGTGCTAAGGGAGAGTAATATGAACGCCATGCTAACGGAAAACCTCTTTATTGATACGAAAGCGGATGCTGATTTGCTTAAAAGAAATGATGTGTTAGACGCTATAGCTCGTGGACATGTAACAGGTATTGCGAAAGCATATAATCTTAAAGTGAAAGCGACTCAACCAACTCAATCAACGCAACCAGCTCCAAAGCCTGCGACTACTTCGTCTACCATCTATTATGTATGATGCACATATACAAGGAATCGGCTGGCAAGGGTGGAAAAAAGATGGTCAAACAGCTGGAACCACTGGAGAATCAAAAAGGCTAGAAGCGTTAACTGTTAGATTGGTAAATACAGATGCTGAATTAGAGATGCAAGGACATGTACAAGGGAAGGGCTGGACAACGTTAAGAGGTAATGGCGAAGTAATTGGAACAATCGGTTTGGGGTTGCGTATGGAAGCTATTCGAATAAAAGTTACAGGTTTAAATGTTCAATACAGAGTCCATGTGGAATACGAAGGATGGACAGAGTGGAAAAGAAATGGAGAGGACGCAGGTACGACAGGACAGAGTAAACGAATTGAGGCAATAGAAATCAAGTTTGTTTAGGAAATCTACAATAATGTTCATTTGAATAGGAAATCGAATGAATGAAGGATAAACCCCCTAGAAAATTTGTTTTATTTATTTTCTAGGGTGAATGTATAATGATTAGCAGCTACTTAGTAATGTGATTTTGGTAAAGTAATCGTAAATGTTGTGCCAACATCAACTTCGCTAGCTACACTAATGGTTCCTTGATGACTTTCAATTATTTGAAAGCTAATCATTAGACCAATGCCCGTTCCCTTTGCTTTGGTTTCCTTCCATTTCAAATCTCTCTCTTTTAAATATACAGGTTGACTATCCTACTGATTATAAGATAATGAGTGTAGTCGAAATTTTAGGAATTATCTTACAAGGAGGTATTCTATGTTCTGGACAGAGAAAAAATTAGAAGCAAGAATAAAGGAACTAGATAAATATCGTTATCGAGATTCCATTTTCTTAGAGTCCTTTCATATACAATTAGATGAAGAAGGAAAAATTGGTGCAAGACCACCGGAAGATGGGGAATGGACAACCATTAACGTAGGAGCTAACTGGGCAGGAAGGGATCAATATGCTTGGTTAAAGACAGAAGTTGCGATTCCTGCGAGCTGGAGGGATAGAAAAGTACTAGGATATTTTGACTTTGGTATAACAGATGGAGGGACCAATTCAGGATTTGAATCATTGTTATATGTGAACCAGGAAACGTACCAAGGAGTAGATGCTAACCATCGAGAAGTTTTTCTTAAGAAAACGCATTGTGGAACAAATGTAAGCCTGATTTTTCGGCTATGGTCTGGCTTAGAGGGAGGCGGAATTCCTCAAGTTCAAGAGAATAAGATCAAGACTGCCAAGATTGGCTGGCTTGATGAAGCAACAGATGATTTATATTATACGGCAAAAGCAGTGATTCAAACGATACAAATTTTAGATAATAACCGTGCGGAATACCAAGCCCTTCTTACTTCATTAAATCAAGCTTTTATGGAAATAGACTGGGTGGAGCCAGGTTCTGCTGTATTCTATGAATCTATCAACAAAGCAAATAATATTTTGAATAATGCCTTAGATAAAATGGAAAAGCAATCTGCTGTCACAATCCATGCCATTGGCCACACACATATTGATGTAGCATGGTTATGGCGATTGAAGCATACACGAGAAAAAGCAGCGCGTTCTTTCTCAACAGTACTGCGCTTAATGGAGCAATATCCAGAATACATATTTATGCAATCACAGCCACAGCTTTATGCCTATATCAAAGAGGATTATCCAGAAATTTATGCTCAATTAAAGGATAGAGTGGCAGAGGGCAGATGGGAGCCAGAAGGTGGAATGTGGCTTGAACCTGACTGTAATTTGCCATCTGGGGAATCTTTCGTCCGACAATTATTACACGGAACAAGGTTTTTAAAAGAAGAGTTTGGTGTAACAAGTAAGTATCTATGGTTGCCAGATGTTTTTGGTTATAGCTGGTCATTGCCGCAGATTTTAAAGCAATCAGGTATTGAGACTTTTATGACGACAAAGATTAGCTGGAATCAGTATAATCGGATGCCACATGATACATTTCAATGGCGAGGTATTGATGGAACGGAAATTTTAACTCATTTTGTAACAACTCCCTATCCGAACAGCAGAGGCTGGGCTTATGACTACAATGGAGAAATGCAAGCAGATGTCGTTCAAGGTGTTTGGGATAACTATAAAGACAAAAATATTACGCAAGATTTACTGATGTCCTATGGCTATGGAGATGGTGGGGGCGGAGTAAACCGAGATATGCTGGAAATGCGGAGAAGATTTGACCGAATTCCTGGTCTTCCTCATGTGAAATCAACAAAAGCGGGCGATTATTTTGAAGCGCTTCATGAAAAAGTGAATAGCACAGATGAGTACGTCCACACATGGGATGGCGAGCTTTATTTAGAATTTCACCGCGGAACCTATACAAGCCAAGCCTATAATAAAAGAAGTAATCGAAAAAAGGAATTATTGTACCGGGAAACAGAGTTGCTAAGTGTTTTAGCAAGTGTGTTTACAGAGGATTGGTCCTCTTATCCACAGGAATCTCTTCATAAAGGCTGGACAATTTTATTGCGAAATCAATTCCATGATATCATTCCTGGCTCATCCATTCGGGAAGTGTATGAGGATAGCATTCTAGAATATGAAGAAGCAAAGAAACTTGCATATGAAGTGCAAGAAAAAGTTTCAAACAGCATAGTAGATAAGAACGCCTTCCAATATACAGTGATGAATGATTCCTCTTGGACACGTTCTGGAATAGTAGAAATTCCGGTTAAGGACGGCTTGGAAGAGGGGCAATGGGTATCAGAACAGGAAAAAGTACTACAAGCTGAAAAAGTGAATGAGAAATGGCTTGTACAAATGAAAGATGTTCCATCCCATGGACTAGCTAATATTGCCTTTATATCTGGTAATATTGGAGGACAGGATAAACAATCCTCTTTTGTGATAAATGAATCTGGGATTGAATCATGTTTTTATAAAATTAGTTGGAATGAAAAAGGACAATTAAGTCGTATTTTTGATAAAAAGGCACATAGAGAGATCTTAAAAGCAAAGCAAACAGGGAACGTACTGCAAGTTTTTGAAGACAAACCTTTGAGATGGGAAGCCTGGGATATAGACATTTTCTATCAAGAAAAGCATAAAGAGATTTCAGCCCTTGAAAATATTGAAGTGGTAGAGAATAACTCCTTACGTGCAGTAATACGGTTTATGTGGACGTATCATCATTCTAAAATAGTGCAGGAGCTTATTCTTTATTCAGAAAATCCGAGAATGGATTTTAAGACAGAGGTTGATTGGCATGAACAACATCAGCTATTAAAGGTTGCATTTCCTGTAGAGATTCGATCTACACAAGCAACCTATGATATTCAATTTGGAAATGTCCAAAGACCTACTCATTGGAATACAAGCTGGGATTATGCTAAGTTTGAAACAGTTGGACACCAATGGGCAGATCTATCAGAACATGGCTATGGAATTAGTCTTTTGAACGATTGTAAATATGGCTATGACATTAAAGATTCTACGATGCGTCTTTCCCTAATTAAATCTGGAACTTATCCAGATTATCTACAGGACCAAGGAGCTCATACGTTTACTTATTCGATTTTGCCCCATGAAGGCGACTGGAGAGAAGGTAGAACTGTCCAAGAGGCGTGGGATTTGAATCAGCCGTTAAAAGGATTAGAAGGAAAGTTAAAAACCACTGATTTCTCTTTATTCAAGGTAGCGTCCAGTCATTGTCTAATTGATGCAGTCAAAAAAGCAGAGGATGATAATAAAATCATTGTTCGTTTACATGAATTTATGGGGAAAAGGGGAATGGTAGAGCTAACATCAGATTCCCTTATTCAATCTTGGCGAGAATGCAATATTATGGAGCAACCAATTGGCGATAAACAGGAAAATGCAAAGCTATCATTTGAAATTAAGCCATATGAAATTAAGACGTTTTTAGTGGAAATCTAAATTTTCTAGGCAGGCTCTAAAGTGTTAAATATACTTTGAAGTCTGCCTTTTGCATGTTTTAATTGAAGGAAGCTTATACTTGGCCTTTTCTTATGTAACTCACAAATAATCGCTATTTTAAAAGACTTGTCTAAAGAAGGGGCAATATAACTAAACGAAAAACAGCATTTAATATAACAATTAGAACTTTTGGAAAAATTATTTCGTGCCCAGTATATAGGGACAAAGAGAGAAGGAGGAATAAAGGATAAAGTATTTATTGTACAAAACCCTTTCCCATTAGAAATACAATGCTACAGAGGTGCAATATATATAGAAATGAGAAAACTTTTGATAGAACCACTAAAAGAAGTTAGGGTCTATTTTTCTTTGTTATTTTCAATGCTTTTTCTAAAGGGATTATATCTTTCTCGATTGCCTTTAAATCAGACTGACACTTTTTTAATAGGTTTTGAATTTCATTCCATTTTTTGTTTTGAATCATAATAGCTTCTCCTTACATAATTGTGGTAATAATAAAAATTATGTGCAGTAAAGAAGAAGTATTCGTATTAAGAGTTGTTTCTTAGTTATTTTATGATAGAGGAAGTTACTTAGCAGGAGATTTTATATAATTTATCTTAGTATAGATGAACATAGTGCAGAATTTTGCTGCGGAATGAAGATGTGATTTTGGAATGGAAGGCGAATACATGAAAAACGGATATATAATCCAAAAGGAAGTGGATATGATCCAAATCTAATTTTCAATCCCAAACCACCTGCAATATTAAAATTGAACTGGACTGCCAATAATGACAGACCAGTTCAATTTACCACAAATCATTTAATCAAATCTAAACAACCTCTTTAATCGCCTTGTTCTTCCTCAATGGCCAAGCTTCTACTCCCTTAAGACCCTTGATATCATTTCGGTAGAAAACAGGTTCTTTTCCTAGCTTTCTCTGTTTCATATAATGATCAAGTGCTTTAAAGGCAATAGGTCCGAGAATGGCGATAGCAGCTAAGTTTACAAGAGCCATTATTGCCATCGTAAAGTCAGCGAGATCCCAAACGATTTGCAGATTAGCTACTGCACCAAACATTACCATTCCAAGTGCTAATACTCGATAAAAGTTTAAGAAATTTTTGCTTTTACTAATAAACGGTAGGTTTGCTTCGCCGTAATAGTAGCACCCGATGATGGAAGTAAAGGCGAATAGGAATATGGCAATACCTAAGAAAATGCCACCCCATGTGCCAAAGTGTTCTGCCATCGCAGCTTGTGATAATTCAATGCCTGTTAAGCCTGATCCATATGCATCAGAAGTTAGGATAATAAAGGCAGTTGCAGAACAAACGAGTAAAGTATCAAAGAATACACCGAGGGCCTGAATAAATCCTTGTTTTGCCGGGTGGGATACAGATGCGGTTGCAGCCGCAATGGGATCTCCTCCAATCCCAGCTCCATTGGAGAAGAGACCTCTTTTAACTCCATTCATAATAGCTGCAGCAATTCCGCCGCCAACTACTTGTTCCATACCGAAGGCACTTTTAAAAATTAATGCTAAAACATGAGGAATCTCTGTAATATTGGTGATTACTACAAAGATTGCAAGAAGAATATAGCCTAAGGCCATAAAGGGAACGATAAGAGATGAAATATCAGCAATACGTTTAATACCACCAAAAACAACTAAACTAGTAAGAATGACCAAGGCAACTCCAGCGATAATGGGACTAAGGCCAAATGAGTTTTCTAATGCAACAGCAATCGTATTACTCTGTACTGCATTAAAGGTAGTACCATATGAAAGAATCATCATGACAGCGAAAAGGGCACTCATCCACTTTTTATTCAGCTGCTTTTTCATATAGTAGGCAGGACCACCTTTGAAACGGCCATTGTCTTTTGCTTTATAAATTTGTGCCAAAGTATTTTCCACAAATGAGCTGGCACTGCCGAGAATAGCTACCATCCACATCCAAAATACTGCTCCAGGTCCTCCAATTGCTAAGGCAATGGCTACTCCTGCAAGATTGCCTGTACCAATTCGAGTACCTGCCCCTACGAAAAATGCTTGTAGAGAAGAAATTTGTTTTTTCTCTGTGTGTTCAGGTGGCTTCTCTTTCACTTTCAATAAGCGAAACATTTCTTTTACATGCCTGATTTGTGCAAATTTTGATCCAATGGTGAAGTATATCCCAAGCCCAAGTAAAACGGCTATCAACACATACCCCCAAAGTACCGTATTTCCACTTGCGATTAACTTTTCAATAATATTCACGCAACCCCTCCCAAAAATTTTATGGTTTCGATTATCTCGAAAAATGTTGCACCTGTCAAATAAAATTGGTCGTTATCACTGTCAAAAAACCGATGTGGATATTTATGGAATCGTCTGTATCCCTTATTATTATTGGCTTTAATTGATAGTGCTAAATAATTTAATTATTTAAAAAATTATTTTAGAGTGTACGAGAAGAAAGCAGTTAATAATTACTTTTATAGACAGGGTAGAGCTTCATTTTATCTGTATGCTGCTTCATTAATTATTATTGTTAATAAACCATTCATTAGTGGGACATATGTCATGTTGGAAAAAATTCAAATCGTCCCCTTTGACAACATCTACTTACTAATGGTAAGTTAGTTGTTGTCTATAACGAAATAGAAAGTTGGAGGGGAATTATGTCACAATTAGAACAAGTTATGAAGAGTCGTAAGTCAGTTAGAGTTTATGATTCTACTCACAAAATGGATAAGCAGGAATTAGAAGAAATCATAGAGATGGCTACAAGTGCTCCATCTTCAAGTAATCTACAATCTTGGAGATTTATTGTTATACAAGATCAAGAAATCAAAAAAGAGTTACGAGCAATTGGAAACAATCAAGCGCAAATTGAAGATTCTTCCGCAATTATTGCAGTATTAGGAGATACAGAAGCTTATAGAAACGTAGAGAAAATCTATGAACAAAATGTTTCTCTTGGTTACATGGATCAAGCTATTGCAGATAGAACAATTAGCAATACACAAAGCATATACCCTAATCTTCCAAAACAAACACTAGCTCAAATTGCTAGCTATGATGCAGGATTAATTTCTATGCAAATTCTATTACTAGCCAAAGAACGGGGATATGATACGGTAGTAATGGGAGGCTTTGATAAAGCAGCATTTGCCAAACGGTTTGATTTGCCTGAAAATCAATTTCCAATTACATTAATTGCTATAGGTAAAGCCACTGCACCTGCTTTTAATACAAGTAGATTGCCGGTTGAAAAGATTACGAAATTTTATTGATTGAAGATAATTATAAGGGAAGAGATAATCTTTAAGGTTGTCTCTTTTTAAACCATTCTTTTTGTAATTTATTCCTAAGCACGCTAAACTAAAAGAGAATTCAGAAAGAGGAGTGTGAAAAGATGAACGATGTTACATTAAATAATGGCTTAAAGATGCCCCAACTAGGATTTGGCGTATGGCAGGTTCCTGATGAGGAAGCGGCTCTTGCTGTTACGAATGCCTTTAAAGTTGGCTATACCTCTATTGATACAGCGATGGTATATCGAAATGAACAAGGCGTTGGAAAAGCAATTAAAGATTCGTCTATTCCCCGTGAAGATTTATTTATCACAACAAAGGTTTGGAATAGTGATCAGGGGTATGAAAATACGCTAAGAGCTTTTGATGAAAGCTTAGAAAGATTAGGTCTTGATTATGTTGATCTCTATTTGATTCACTGGCCAACTCCACAATTTGATGAATATGTTGATACATATAAGGCATTAGAAAAGTTATATAGAGATGGCAGAGTAAAGGCCATTGGTGTTTGCAACTTTGAAATGGAACACTTAGAGCGCATTTTGAATGAATGTGAAGTAAAGCCTGTTTTGAATCAGGTTGAATGTCATCCGTACTTAGCCCAAAATGAATTAAAAGAATATTGTGCAAAGCATGATATATTTGTTGAAGCGTGGAGTCCACTTGATCAAGGAGGAGAAGTCCTTCAAGATGCAGTCATCCAACAGATAGCAGTAGCAAAAGGGAAAACACCAGCACAAGTAGTACTACGTTGGCATTTGCAAAATAATACGATCGTCATTCCAAAATCTGTTACACCATCTCGTATTGAGGAAAATTTTCAAGTATTTGATTTTGAATTAACGAATGAGGAAATGAAACAAATTAATGAGCTAAACCGCGACAGACGAAAAGGTCCACATCCAAATGATATGAATAAACGATAATAAAGAAAAGGGAATAGAGATGCTATTAAAAACTAGCAATTCTATTCCCTTTTACTTTGTTTACAGTTAGGAGAATATTTGTGAAGCCTCATTCCTCTACCGAACACTCCTAAACCGATACTCTTAATTATTTTCTTTTCACAGAACCTTTAGAAAGGATTTGTTCCTATTACAGTAGCTGCTTTTACATAGATTCTTGGATGTAATTTTAATTGAGAAACAATAAGTTCAGCGATATCTTCTGGCTGCATATACTTCTCTGCACTGCCTTTGATTAAATCAGTTTGAACAGCTAGTTCTGTTGCAACTGTGCTTGGTGTTAAGGATGTAACGCGAATATTGTTTCTGCGTACCTCTTGTGCCAATGATTCTGTCATTCCAATTAGACCGAATTTAGAAGCACTATAAGCACTAGACGTTGCTGCCCCATTTAAACCATTTGTGGAAGAAATATTGATAATATCTCCACCATTTTTTTCAATTAATTGTGGTAGAACTGCTCGAGTTACATAGTATGGCCCCATTAGGTTTACATCAATGATTTTCTTCCATTCTTCAGGATTCATGTCCAATAGAGACCCAAATGTTCCAATTCCAGCATTATTAATCAAAATATCTGCTTTTCCAAGCTCTTTTGTTAATGTCGCGACTGCTTCGTTTACTTCTTCTAAAGAAGAGACGTCAACAGTTGCATAAGCAGCTTTAACACCAAGTGCTTCAACCTCTGTTACTACTTCTTTTAACGCTTCTTCTGTACGAGCGAGTAAGCCTACATTTACTCCTTCATTTGCTAATGAAATTGCTACAGCTTTCCCAATTCCTCTTCCAGCTCCTGTAATGAATGCAATTTTTCCTTTTAAAGCTTGTGCCATAATAAGCAACTCCTTCCAAGATAAACTCCTCTTTAAATATCTTTTACTATTTTATAATTTTCTCTAACCATAAGCAAGAAAGCCGCTTAGAGAAAAAAAGACCCCTTCCCTTTTTCATTGTGTAAGAGAGGAAAAACAAGGATAATAAAGTCAAGATGTTCTTACTAAAAAGGAGGATTAGATATGTCTTTTTCCTTGTCTCCTATTGGTTTGGTTATTGCTATTGGATTACTTTTACCGAATATCCTGTTTATTATTTTTTTTCCACCAAAAAATATACCTTCTAAAACGAGAAGCACTCCTCTTATCTTTCCTTTTATGGAAAGGGTAGGACAAATAGGCTGTCTATTTCTATTATCTACTACTACTAATCCGGTAAAAGTAATAGATGGGTGGTTGATTCTATCCTTGCTTTTTCTCCTCTTGTATTATCTTCTTTGGATTATGTATGTAAAGAATGACCGAGACTACAGCTTTCTTACAAAGTCTTTTCTGTTTATTCCTATTCCATTAGCAATTTTGCCTTGCTGTATTTTTTTCGTATCAGCCATTTGGGGACATTCTATATGGTTAGGAATAGGTACTATTATTTTTGCAATTGGTCATTGGAAAGTAAGCTCGGATAGTATTGTATAATAGGTTTATTATAGTGTTCTTAAAATAAATAAGAAGGAGATAAAGAATGGCAAAAACGATTGTCGAAAAATTAAATTTAAAAAAATATAAAAAAATGGCGATTCTTAATAATCCAAAAGAAACTGATTATTTTTCAGGATTGGATGAGTATGATGATGAGCTACTATCTAAATATGATGCTATATTTGGATTTGTACTAGATATGAATGAGATGCGAGAAATGGTTGATACGATTATTCGAAAAGAATCTTTAAATAAGAAAGGCTATATTTTTTTAGCGTATCCAAAGAAAGGGAATAAAGTCTACTCAACATATATTCATCGGGATGAACTATTCTCGGGATTAAATACAGATTCAGAAGGGTACGTCGGGGAAAGTACGATAAAATTTGCGCGAATGGTTGGATTAGATGATGTATTTACTGTAATTGGTTTAAAAGAGGAAGAAAAAAAGAAGAAAGTAGCATTTTCCTCAAAAGCGAGCCAGCGTGTAGATGATTACATAGAAAAAATACCAGATATTGAAAAGGATTTAACAGATTCGCCGGAGCTATTATCCTTCTACCAATCCCTAACACCAGGGTATCGCAAGGACTGGGCGCGGTATGTATATAGTGCAAAGCAAGAAGGAACGAGAGAAAAAAGGAAAGCGGAAATGAAGATAATTCTTCAGTCTGGTTATAAAAGTAGGGATATTTATAAAAAAGAGTATGGAAGAGAAAAATAAGCATTTTTTCAAAAGGCGTGTTTCTTTCTTTTAAACACGCCATTTCCACGCCTTTACTTTTGTCGCATCAACTATTCGTATTTCTCCATTTTAAAAAAGTGCTTTCCATTAAATCAATAAGTACAAAAAGAAGAAAACCTACTAAGCTTAAGACGATAATTCCGCTATACATATCAAGGTAATTTATGCGCATCCAAGCGTCCATTATATAATAACCCATTCCATATTGATAGTTTTAATTATCGTTTTCCAAATGATTATAGCTGTTCGTGACAGTGTTAAAGATATTCCCAAAGAAACCTACTATATCCTTCGATGTCTTGGCACTCGTAAATGGCGAGAATTTAAAGAAATCACATTACCTGCTTCGCTTTCTTCTATACTTAGCTCTATTCGTATTGCATTAGGTTAATATCTTATTCCATTGTTTAGATTGACCCATCAATACACCAACTAGTAAACCGAAACATACAGAAATTGCTATCCCAACAAAAATTCAAACAAGACTATAGCCTAAATGAATGTAAATATCTTGTGATGCTAAAGAGTAAATATTAGAAAGAACCTCTATAGGTGCTGGCAATATTGGTTTGTTGATGATGAGAGAAACGGCATACCAAAGAAGGATAATGGAAATAAAGCCGAATAAGAAATCCTTCCATTTATCAATGATTTTCATTTTTTCCATTCCTTTGTCATGATATTTCGAATATCCGTTGCGATTTGTAAATACTCGATGGATGTTCGTTTGTTTTCAACCTTGTGAACAGGATTATCTAAAATGGTGATTATTCTTCCAGGAGAAGGAGACATAATCACCATTTTAGTCCCTAAATAAATGGCCTCTTCTATACTATGAGTAATAAGCAAGGTTGTAATATTTTGTTCCTTCCATATCTACAAAAATAGCTCTTGAATACTTTCCCTCGTTAAAATCTGTTTTATTTAGGAACATTGCTCAAGTAGATACAGACGCTGGCGTAAAGTCACCTAAATCGCCGGTAACCGCAATCCAAGCTCCCATTGGTGCAATGGCACAGGTCACTCCAAGAAAGAAATGGCATAGAAAGGTGAATCGTTTCGTGTAAGAATAGGCAACCAGAAAGATAAGTGCCCTGGAGAAAGTAATGCACATAATGGATTAATAAAGAAAGCGGAAAGGACCATTAGGACAAAACAGAAACAGGAGAATAGGATAACTTCTTTTTTTGACAATACTCCCTGAGGAAGCTGCCTAGATGCTGTTCGTGGATTTTTTGCATCTATTTCTGCATCTATTACTCTATTAATTGCATTTGCTCCTGTCCGTGCACTTAATAGTGAGAGAAAGATTAAGCCAATCTTCCAAGGAGGCAAAAAGCTATTTGCTGTAAGTTTGCTAGCTAGTATCATGGAAACTAGACCAAAGGAAAGAGAAAAAATCGTATACTGGAACATAACTAAGGTGCCGTATTGCTTCACTTTATGGAGGGCTTTAGTTAAGACCATATTCTTTCCATCTCCTTGATACAAACTCTTTCATCTCAGTAGTCATTTCAATGTCATCTGGCCACTCTCTTGTATGCCCTTCACTAGACCATTTTTTTGTTGCATCGACACCTAGTCGATAGCCTAAATGCGGCATATTGGAAGCATGATCTAATGCATCAAGTGGCCCTTCGCTAATGACTAAATCACGTTTTGCATCAATATTATTGAAGACCTTCCAAGCAACTGTAGAAAGATCATGTGGATTAATGTTTTCGTCTAGTACAATAATCATTTTGGTATACATCATTTGGCCAATACCCCATAAGGAGTTCATTATTTTTTCTGCATGACCAGGAAACCGTTTCTTTATTGAAACAATTACACAGTTATGAAACACTCCTTCCAGAGGAAAGTTATAGTTCACTATTTCAGGGTATTGCATCTTAATTAGAGGAAGGAAAATTCTTTCTGTTGCTTTTCCTAAATAACAATCTTCCATCGGTGGTTTCCCTACAATAGTTGTTGGGTAGATGGCATCTTTTTTATGTGTGATACATTTCACATGAAAGGTCGGATAGAAGTCTGCTAATGAATACTATCCAGTGTGATCGCCAAAAGGCCCTTCAAGACGAAGTTCTTCATTTACATCTACATAGCCTTCTAAAATAAATTCTGCATTTGTTGGAACATAGATATCATTTGTTTTACTTTTTACGAGTGTAACAGGTCGTTTACGCAAAAAGCCTGCAAACATCATTTCATCAATCATTTTTGGAAGGGGAGCAGTGGTAGCATAAGTTATTGCTGGATCACAGCCTAAAGCAACAGAAAACAGGCATTTTTCCGCCAAGCTTTTTATACTTCTCATAGATTTCTCTTCCATCTTTATGTAAGTGCCAATGCATGCCCGTTGTATTTTTATCATAGACCTGCATGCGGTACATCCCCATATTTTGTTGGCCTGTCTCAGGATCTTTCGTCATTATAAGTGGAAGTGTAATAAATTTCCCTCCGTCCTTTGGCCAACATTTTAAAATTGGTAATGTATTTAAATCAGGATCCATTTCTACGACATCCTGACAAGAACCTTTAGGGACTTTCAAAGGAAAAACATTAACTAGTCTACTAAGCTTTGGAAGTGCCTTGAATTTATTCATAAGCCCTAAATAGGTAGTCATGTCGATAAATTCGCCAATTTGATTTCCGATGATGTCCAAGTCATCAACTTCCAATGCCATATTCATTCTTTTATAGGAACCCATCGCAATTATTATGAGAGGAAATTTAGATCCTTTCACGTTATCGAATAAAAGAGCAGGACCATTTTGCTTGGAGATTTGGTCGGTTATCTCGGTTACTTCTAGTTCTGCATCCACCTCGACTTTTATCCGTTTTAGTTCTTGTTCCTGATCTAAAGCGGCGACGAAATCATGTAAATCTTTGTATGCCATAATACAACTCCTTCTAAAAAATAGCAAGTGATAAAAGTAACATAGTTTATCGGCAATTTAAAGACAGTCCATTCAAGTAAGTGTGACAAATTAAGGACAGTACCTAAAACTCTCGTAAAGGAAGAGGAGGTACTGTCCTTTCTAGGATAAGGAATGTTTTTAAAGCAGAAATCATAGTTTAGTATATATAGCAAATTTAAGAAGGAGAGGACTATATTGAAATTTGTTAAATTAGCAGATCATTTTTGGAATGGCATGACTTTGACTTTTGTAGATCATAAAGGCATTATTTATCCATATTTATTCTTTATGATTATAGCTTTTCTCTTTGAGATATTTCTTACAGTGCTAATAGGTATATCTATTTATTTCTTTTATCAATTTGGATATTCCCCAGAATTTTCTTTTTACATTGGATGTTGCCTTGTCTTCCTACTACTAGCTATGACAATCATTACAATTAAATCTATTTTTAGAAAGATTAATATGTATCAAAATGTTATTAAATGAGCTCTCTCTTCTTCCGTAAATAGTAGAATAAAATGACACAGCAAATGGAGCAAAGTAGGGATAGAAGTGCAATAAATCCATAGCCTGCCTGTTGTCCAATGACACCATTACTCGTATGGAACAAACGATTTATCCCTTCTATAATGACTCCAATCAGCAGGTTTCCGAGTACACTTGCAATTCCCATTAATGTAACTGTAAAGGTTATAGCTGTACCAGTTCCCTTTGGATACCTTTTTGCCAGCAATGCCATGACAGTCGGATAAATGGGAGCGATGCCAATTCCAGCGATTGCAAACAGAATGGCCCCTTTTTCTCCAATGATAATGGCAGCAAAACTGCAAATGCCAGAGAAAGCAGCAAAAATCATGATGGAAAGAGTATAGCCGATTCTATCTGTTAACGGGCCAAAGATTAGTCTTGAAAGCATAAAAAATAAGAAGAACATTGATAGCATGCCAGAAGCTGTTTCTATATTCCATGAATACGCTTTAATTAAAAAGTTAACTAACCAGCCTCCTACAGCTAGTTCAGACACTACCCCAAAGGAAAGTATCATTACAATGAGCCAAGCAACTGGATCCCTAAGTAAAATTCGATAAGATACATTCTCTTCGCCATTTGTTTCTTCTTCTGGAAATTTTCCGAAAAAAGAAGGGATGATAGGCAGAAGGGCTAGTAGCAATACAATAAAATACATCCCTCGCCAGCTTAATTCTCCTCCTGCGATGGTCCATTTCATCATCCAAGATGCAATAATTGGTGCTACCATCGAACTTAAACCATAGAAAAAGTGTGCAAGATTCATCATAAATCCTGTATTTTTTGTGAAGATACGAGCAGCCATTATCCCTAGGCCAATTTCAAGCATTCCATTTCCAATATATAAAAGGAAATAGGAAGAAGAAAGGGCAAAATATTTTTCAGAGAAATATAGACATATGCCAGAGACAGCCATTGATGCAAAAGCAACAATACCTGTCCATTTAATGCCAATCCTATTTGATAAAGCAGCTGTAAATGTACAGGCAATTAAATAGCCGAGGGAGTTGATTGCAAGCAAAAATCCTATTTGCGACTCACTTAAAAGGAAATCAGTTTGAATGATTGGAATGGCAGGTCCTTTCACATTTTCTGATAATCCGAAAATAAGAAAACCGCCAAAAATGACAATAAGAAGAAGATAGTAATTAAGCTTTGACTTTTCTTTACTAGAAGCGTTTAAGTGATCCATAGGCATCCTTTCTTTTTCCTAAATGTGGTGTGATATAAGGATTATGAAGATATTTATTTATGATATCGGGATTGACGAGATGGAAGATGTTCATTATTTTCGACAGTAGGACTGTCATTACTGTCTGATTGATTGTTTTTTTTATGAAAAATCTTTTTAATTCCTTTAAAAATTAAGGTGATAACTAGATATATTCCGAAAAAAAGAAGGAAACCGTTAATACCCGCCACAGCATCTGCGAACTCCATATTCCCCCGTCCAGTAATCCCCTGCTGAATTTCAATAGCAAAAACTAATACGAGGATGAGCGTAAAAGTATAGATAAAAGAAATGCTCTTAATGCTCCAGGCTGCTAAGCGTTTAAAGATGAATTGCACAATAAAGAATGAAATAATTCCAATGATACCAATAATCCATAAATGTAAGTCTTTATCTGTAGCTTGCCAGCCAAGAATAGAGGCAACGTCCATAATAATATCGTGGAGAATATTGACAATTTCAGCTATTATTTTAAAAAACTCTACCATTTTATGCCTCCTTTAAAAAGTCATCTTTCATCAAATTATACTTGACGATGGGAAAAAATAAAATAAGTAATCTATTATTCTATCCTTGAAATATCCTTCAAGTTAAGGGATAAACATGTTACTATAGGAGAAAAGATGTTCATTACAACGAACGGTTTTGGAAATTAGGAAGAGGATGGTGGATATTATGATTAACAATTTTGATGAAGTAGTAAATCGACGAAATACTTATTCCGTTAAATGGGATGGTGGAAAGATGATTAAGGAGATGGGATTAACAGAGCGTTATGATGAGGAGACTATTCCGCTCTTTACAGCAGATATGGATTTGCCTGTACCACAAGCATTAGTTGATGCATTACATAAAACGGTTGATAATCGCATCTATGGCTATTCCGTTTTTCCAGACGAATATTATGAAGCAATTCAGTACTGGTTCAAAAAAAGACATGATTGGAATATAGAGAGAGACTCTATTGTCTATAGTCCAGGAACGGTTCATGCGATTAATATGGCTGTTCGTGCTTTTACAGAAGCTGGAGATGGGGTAATTATTCAACGTCCGGTTTATCCGCCATTCACCTCAGCAATTGAAGAAAATGGAAGGGTAGTAAGAAATAACGCATTACTTAAAGACGAAGAAGGATACTATACGATAGATTTTGCTGATTTTGAAGAAAAGGCAAAGGAAGAATCAACAAAGCTATTTATTCTTTGTAATCCCCATAATCCAACGGGGCGTATTTTTTCAGTAGAAGAACTTACTCGCTTATATGAGATTTGTATGAAAAATAATGTGTTAATTATTGCAGATGAAATCCATGGTGATTTAATAAGGTGCAATCAGAAATTCACTCCAATTGCCAAAGTGGCAGAAAATAATGACCATTTGATTACTTGTACGGCGATCAATAAAACATTTAATGTAGCAGGACTTCATTGTACAAATTTAATTATTCCGAATGTAAAGCTACGAAATAAATTTAAAAAAACGATGGGACATCAATTAGCGTCTCCTTTCACTATTTCTGCGCTTATTGCAGTGTATAAGGATGGAGAAGAATGGCTAGAGGAATTAAAAGAATATATTGACGGTACAATGGAATGGGTGAAGGCGTACATAGAGGAACATATGCCAAAGGTAAAAGTAATGATTCCGGAAGGTACCTATATTATGTGGATGGATTTTGGAGGTTATGGAATTACTCCAGAAGAAGTACATGAACGTATTTATCATCGAGCTAATGTTTTGCTGGAGGATGGTAGTATGTTTGGAGAAGAGGGAATTACTTATCAAAGAATCTGCATCCCATCTCCAAGGTCCATTATTAAAGAAGCAATTGAAAGAATTGCAAAAGAGTTTGCGGATTTGAAATAAGAGAAATATTCTTTTTTTTAGGATCTGATACTAGAAGATACTTTATTTCAGCTAGTGTAACAGGAGAAACTGTGCACTTAGTTGAAAAATGATATCTTTTACAATCAGATTCTTTTTTTGCTGCTAAATTTTCAGGTTTAGATTTAATAAATATGGGGAAAGGGAAGATGGTTGGTTTTTTAAAATTGGATCTAATACATTTTTTAGTTAAGAAAAAATTAAGCTTCTCATTTTATCCTACAGATTAAGAAGGAAATTTTATAGATTTATCATTTGCAAATATACGATTGAATATATTAGTTGTACTACTGTATAAAAAAATGAAAAGTGCTAATGATGTTACTAGGTATTTATCAAGTAGGTTAGTAGTAAATGGAATAAATGATGTTATTAATTTTGTTTTATAGAAAGGGTTAGTAAAATGAAGAATATATTGATTAGAGCAGGCATGTCACCTCTAGATATTTTTGATGCATCTTACATACTAAACAATAATTCGATTGGCGGGAATGTTGGAAACCTAATATATCAATATAGTGTTTTCCGTACATTAATGACAGAGGACACAATCATAACGCCAGATTACTATGATTATGAACCATCCAGAGCAGATGAAATTAATGAAAAATATGACTGTTATGTCATTCCATTGGCAGATGCATTTCGGAAAGAATTTGTTCCGACGTTACGTAAGTACACACAATTAATAAAAAGATTAAAGATTCCAGTTTATGTTATTGGTGTTGGGCTCCGTGCTCCATTTGAACCAAAATTAAATGAGGGGTTTCCTTTTGATGAAGATGTAAAAGAATTTATTAAAGCAGTTTTAGAAAAATCAAATATAGTTGGATTACGAGGCGAGATTACATCGAAGTATTTGACTGGTTTGGGCTTTAAGGAAGGAGTAGATCATACTGTAATTGGATGCCCTTCTATGTATACGTTTGGCAGAGAATTGACTATTAGAGAAACAAATATTACGAAAGAATCTATGGTTTGTGTGAATTCTTCTCGATTATCGCCAAAAAACGTCCTCGACTTTATTACTAGGGGAATGCAGGAATATCCAAATCATTATTTTATTCCACAATGGCTTAAAGAATTAAGACTAGTACATTTAGGTGCACCAGCAATAGCGCCAGACAGCAACAATTATCCAGTTAAGATTTCTGATGCAGCATATGCGAATAATAGAGTACGTTATCCATTGAATGCGCCAACTTGGTTTGATTTTATTAGTCAAGCCGATTTAAGCTTTGGAGCTAGACTACATGGGAACATTACTGCAACTATATCTGGAACACCAAGCATCATTATTCCAAAAGATGCTCGGATGAGGGAGTTGGCAGAATATCATCAGCTAACACATGTGATGGCAAATGAAATTAATGAGACAACAAGATTATCTGACTTAATTGATAAAGTAGATTTCCAACAGCCGACAAAACGTCAAGCGGAGAATTTTGATAACTATATTAATTTCCTGAATAAAAATAAAATCGATCATATTTATAAAGAAACGAATCACCCGGCACGAATACCATTGGAAGAAAGATTGTCTAACGTTTCATTACTTCCATTAGAAGTACCAATTAGTGCTTGCGGTATTGAAGAAACGGTTGCTAGATGGGAGAAATTCTATTCAGGGGAATCTCCACAAATTAATGCATTGAAGAAGAAAGTAAAAGACAAAGACAATAAAATTAAAAAGCTAGAAGGACAATTAAATCGGAAGTCTGTCAAACTAGTATTGAAAGCTGCAAATGTATTTAGGTAAGGTTGATGCCGTATATGATTTTATTTAAAGGACATCCTTTTCATAAGTACTTCAAACAACTGAAGCAACAATCTTTTAGAATTAATACTTAAGTAAAAAAGATAAGCACCCATGTTAAACATTGAGGTGCTTATTTAAATTTGGATTCACTTTAAACGCTAGGTTTAAAAGGATTCTATCCTGTCAAAAATATAAAAATGCATGTCTTATAAACACAGGCTAAGTAGGACAAAGGTATGATAAAAAAATGTGGTGGGGAAGAAGCGAATATGAAAAAAATATTAATAAGAGCTGGTATGTCACCCTTAGGACCATTTGATGCGGCAAAAATGATGATTGATAATACTTTTGGAGGAAATATTGGAAACTTAATCTATCAATTCAGTGTGTTTCGGACTTTGATGACAGAAGATACGATTATTACACCAGATTATTATACATATGGCCCTGAGAGAGCAGAGGAAATAAATGCAAATTATGATTGCTATGTTATCCCATTAGCGGATGCCTTTCGGAATGAATTTATTCCATCCCTTAGACGATATACGAAATTAATCAACAAGCTAAAAATCCCAGTTATTGTAATTGGCGTTGGATTAAGAGCTCCTTTTGAGCCAAAGCTAAATGAAGGTTTTCCGTTCGATAAAGATGTGAAAAATTTTGTTCAAGCTGTTTTAAAGAAATCATCTATAATTGGTGTCCGTGGAGAAATTACAGCAAAATATCTAACCCGTTTAGGTTTTCGTGAAGGCATTGACCATGTAGTAATTGGCTGTCCTTCCATGTATACCTTTGGAAGAGAATTACATATAAGAAACACGCATATAACGGAAGAGTCAAAAATCTGTGTTAATTCTTCTCGTCGTTCCCAAAAGAAGGTACTAGACTTTATTGCTAGAGGGATGGAAGAATATCCAAACCATTATTTTATTCCACAATGGTTAAAAGAGTTGAAATTAACGTATTTAGGAGCACCATCCATAGCAGAAGTAAGTAAAAAATATCCAATTAAAATGTCAGATCCTGTATATATGAACAATAGAGTTCGATTTTTCTTAAATGTACCTACATGGTTAGACTTTATGAAAGAAGCTGATTTGAGTTTTGGAGCAAGGCTACATGGGAATATTGCAGCAACGATTGCAGGAACCCCAAGTTTAATTATTCCTAAGGATGCTCGAATGAGGGAATTGGCTGAGTACCATCAACTAACAAAGTTAATGGCTAATAAAATAACGAGCAAGACAACCTTGTCTGGAATAATAGAGAAAAGTGACTTTCAAGCACCTACAAAGGTACAAGCTAAGAATTTTGATCACTTTATTGATTTTCTTAATAAGAATAAATTAGAACATATATATAAACATACAAATACACCATCGATTGTTCCATTAGATCAAAGACTGGCAGAAATTCAACTTCAACCTCCTGTACACCCAGTAAGTGGATGTAGTCTGGAGGAAATGGTAGAGCGATGGGAGCGATATTATCCATTAGAAAATAGCCAAAAAAATACAAGTACACCATCTATTACAAAAGACCAATTTAAGACAATGTTTATCGATATGATTGCAACAAAAAAGGAGAAAGCCTTCAAAAGGTTCTCGAAAAATAGGCAGTAGGTAACGAAAATCGTGGTGAAAATATATATAGCTATTAGAAAGTATTTCGGCTTCCTTTCTAATAGTTATATTTAATTATTCCACATAAAAAGATTTTTTTATAAAACACGACGTATTCTTTACCAATAGACAAAAGATAATATATAATAGAGAAGAAGGAATTCCACTTTTTTGTGGACTTGCTATATTTTTTACTAAATTGAAAGGATGATTTTTATTGTTATTCAACAGGCAGTACAAACCGAATTAATTAAAAAGTATTGGGAAATGTATGAAAGTAAGAAAGAGAGGCCGTATCTTGTAAAGCCTTCAATGCCAGTTATGTATTTTGGTAATAGTAAGAAGTATTTTGAATCCCCTATCCGCATCATTACTGTAGGTCTAAATCCGTCTAGGCGCGATTTCCCTGATCCTGACCCTTTCCAAAGGTTTCAATCAATGAAACGAGACCATCACTATCAATTCAATCAACAATATATTACTGCACTTGACCAGTATTTTGAAAAAGACCCATATAAAGCATGGTATGAGCCTTCTTTTGAACCGATTTTGAATGGATTAAATGCAAGCTTTTATGGTAATAAAGAAAATACGGCATTGCATACAGATATTTGCTCACCGCTTGCAACGAATCCTACTTGGGATAGTTTAAGCAAAGAAGCAAAGAAAGACCTTCAAGCTAGTGGCGTGAAATTATGGCATGAGCTTATCGAATACTTACAACCAGATGTTATTCTTATTTCAGCTGCAGGAGAACATCTATCAAAAATTAAATTTGAGACAGAAAGTGATTGGGAGACAGTTTATACGGTTCCTAATTCACGTTATTTAATAAATAGTAAGAAAGTAAAATTAGCGAATAAAACAGTGAATGTCTATTACGGCAGATCAGCAGAAATACCATTTGGCCAAGTTTCTCCAAGCAATAAGGTGAAGATTGGTGAATATATTAGGGTGATTGCTGAGAAGAAGGATCAGCCGATTGATTTTAGAGCATTTCACCATGCGGTTTTAGAATCGGAGCAGCGAGATAATCAACTTTTTGGCTGGAGTCAAGAAGCGAACTAATATAAAAAGGAATCAGACAGTTATGTTTGATTCCTTTTTGTATTTAGTAAAACCATTTAAAAATAAATCTTCGAAAATAGCCGGTTATTTTTTGCTCCAGTTATTGAACATTTTCTCCGCTTTCATAGCTAATACTACAAAGCATCGGCTATAATTTTTTTATAAAAAGCAACAGATAGAATCCCAAATATCGAATAGAGTACTGCATAGAGTCCCATTACGATGAACATGGGAGCCCATAATTCTGTCCCGAAGAAAAACCAGCCAGACTGAACAGCAAAATAACTATGAAGCAAGCCGACTAGTAATGGGATACCAAAGTTAAATAGCTGTTTTATTTTGATTCCATTTAATAAGTCATTCTGTGTATATCCTAATTTGCGGAGAATGGTATAAGTATATTTTTCTTCTTCTCCTTCATCCATTTGTTTAAAATAGAGAATACAACCAGACGTTATGAGAAAGGTAAGTCCAAGAAAACCGACGATAAACATTGTCAAACCCATCATTTCTTTTTGGGTTTGGATTCTATCATAGCGTGAAATAGAACTTGAATTTTCTAAAGATAGCTGTTGATAAAGTTTATTTGCAGCTGCGATTTCATGGTCCTTGTTAATATGAATTCCAATATATATATTAGATGGTGTTTGGATACTTTCATCCATATTCTTTTCTAGTAAATGAAAAACAGATGAGTCGACAATAACGGTTGGAAGTCCGCCACTAGTAAAGGTATAAGGGATAAGGAATAGATCCTTTTGTCCTACATAATTTAATGAGAGTGAGCTTCCATTGACCAAAATGGAAATAGTTCCTTTTGACTTTAGGTTTATAAACTTTTCTAATGCAGAACTATACCTAGTGAAAGCTACTTCCTCTTTTGATAAGCTAACACCCTTTACATATTCTTCGCTAATGACAGGCAATTGCATCTTGGTAGAATCTAGGGTGGATTCGCCTGGAATGTCGTTCAAGATGTCTTTTACATTGAAATCTGCTTGAATAACAGGAATTCTTTCTTCCTTATAAGCGATTTCTTGTTTATTCAGTAGCTTAGAGAATGCTTCGGCATCTTCTGAATGAGCAAAGGTGAAATCTGCTGGAACAGTTTCCTTCGCTGTTTTTTCAGCAGAATAGTAGGATATATAGCTTAAGCATAATAAGCCTATTGCTAGCGCCGATACAGATGTGATTATCGTTAATAAAATAGAGTTCGATTTCATACGAAACATAATACTAGATAAGGAAAGAACTTGATTAATATTAATGTAACCATTTTTCTTTTTGCGAATAAGGTTGAATAGAAAACTAACGGATCCCTTATAAAACAAATAGGTTCCAATTATTACAAGGGATAGAATCGAAATCATTGCCATAAATAGCATATTCATTGTTTGAAAAGAACCACTAAATAGTTTTGAAGAGATAAAATAGCCGCTAATAATAAAGACAATGCCAACAATACCAATGATTATTTCCCATACTGACATTTTCTTCACTCGTGCTTGTGTAGAAGAAGTAATACGGAATAAGGAAAGAATGGTTTGTCTTTTAATGAAAATATAATTCATTAACATAATGAAAACGTATATGACACAAAAAACAATGACTGTTTGCACTAGAGCCTCAGTAGAAAAGTGAAGCTTTGTAATGGCCGTTATACCGGTTACTTTAAATAGAATCATAACGGTTACTTTTGAAAAAGAAAAACCGATAAAAATACCAATAACAATTGATAGAAAGTATAAAATAAAATTTTCCAATGTTAACAAACGAAAGATTCTGCTTTTCGTCATCCCAATCAATTGGAACAGGCCAATTTCTTTTCCACGACGTTTAATGAAAATCGTATTGGCGTAAAGGAGAAAAATCGAAACGATAGCAACTAATAATACGCTGGCAGCTTTAATGGCAGCGGCACCTTTCATTGTGTTTCCGGCAGCATCCATGGATGGATCATACTGTAAGGTCACAAAGGAAAAATACAGTGCAACACTAAATACTAAGGCAAAAATATAAAGATAGTAGTATTTTATGTTTTTCTTGAGATTACGTATAACAAGATTACTTAAGGTCATTTTGCACACCACCCAAAATTCCTTGTGTTTTGATAATATCTTGGAAAAAGCTTTGTCTATCCTGATCTCCTTTATAAAGCTGTGTATATATTTGCCCATCTTTAATGAAAACAACTTTGTTACAATAGCTTGCAGCAACTGGATCATGTGTAACCATAAGGATTGTTGCACTTCTTGTCTGGTTCAAATGGCTTAATTTATTTAATAAATCAGAAGCTGATTTCGAATCAAGAGCTCCAGTTGGTTCATCAGCAAAAATAATACTTGGCTCATGGATGAACGCTCTTGCTGCTGAAGTTCGTTGCTTTTGCCCTCCTGATATTTCATTTGGATACTTATCCTTAATTTCATAAATACCCAGTTCTTTCGCTAATGTATCAAAACGTTGATGAGCTTCCTTGGTTGGTGTCTTTGTAATCGATAATGGCAAAAGTATGTTTTCTTTAACGGTTAACGTATCGAGTAAATTATAATCTTGAAAGATAAATCCTAAATGTTTTTTTCGGAATTCTGCTAACTGCTTTTCTTTTAGACGTGTAATTTCTTTCTCCACAATGCGAATGGTTCCTCCAGTAGCTTGATCAATGGAAGAAAGTACATTTAGAAGCGTAGTCTTTCCAGAACCCGATGCTCCCATAATACTGACAAATTCCCCTTTTTGGACGTTTAAGTCTACACCTTTAAGTACTTCCTGGCGATTTGCCTTATTCCCATAACTTTTATGCACTTTTGAAGCGACTAATATATCCATTTTTCCCACACTCCTTTAAATGATAGGTTCATTATATAAAAGGAATTTTAATCATTCCTTCTAATTGGCGAACAAATAAAAGAGGCATGTGACATTTTTGTCATATGCCTCACACAAACTCTGTTTTTAGTGAAGAAGTTGATCAAATGCATTATTTTTCGGAAAGGTTAGAGTAATGGTTGTACCTATGTTTATTGTTGACTCCACCTTGATGGTGATTTTTAGTGCATCTGCAATTTTTTTAGATAGATATAATCCCATCCCGGTTGCATGAGTATTTTGATGTTTAGAGGTAGACGTAAATCCTTTTTCAAAAATTCTAGGTAAATCCTGAAGTGTGATTCCAATTCCATTATCTGTTATATTCAAACAAGTATAACCATGATTGTCATAGCTCATTATTATAATATCTGAATTGTTACTATATTTTACCGCATTACTTAATAGCTGTCTGATTATAAAGGATAGCCATTTTCCATCCGTTAGGACAGTATTCTCTTGTAAGTCTACATCAAATCCAATTCCCTTTTGTATACACCAGGACTGCAATGTTTTAATTTCGTCAAAGAGGATATTCTCTAGATTTATATTTTCTATGTATAAATCATTTTGAATAAAAGAAAATCGTTTTTGGTGCAACTGTTGATCTAGAAGATGATGAATTCTTAACCATTCAAACGTTAATGCAGCTTTCATTTCATGATTATCAATGGAGTCAATTAATAAACGTAATGCTGTTAATGGTGTTTTTACTTCGTGAATCCATGAAAGAAGTTCATCTTTTTCAAGTTCAAGCTGCTGAAGATTTTGATTCCGCTCTTTCTTTAGAGTGGTAGTCTGTTTACTAAAGCTTTCGACGATTATTTTTTCATAAGGTGTTTTTGCTTTTGGTAAGGTTGTATGGTCTAAATCATCCTCACGAGTAGATAACCCTTTATAAAAGGTTGTTTCCTTTTGGTATTGGAAGATAGCGAAGAGAAGAAACAAAAGCATGCTAATAAAGCAAATATAGCCCATTGAATAAAAAGAGATGGTCTCATCGATACTTGCCATAAATAATTGAAACAGTTGTAGAAATAGAATAAAGATAATCCAGCTTTTTTTTTCAATTAAATATTGTTTAATCATTTTATGTCCTCTTCAATCGCCATATATCCTTGGCCAACTTTTGTTTCTATATTGCTACCAAGATGGAGCTCATCGAGTTTTTTTCGTAAGCGATTTACATTTACTGTTAACGTATTGTCTCTAACGAACCGTTTATCATTCCAAAGTTCATTTATAAGATGATCTCTAGAGACGATTTTATTTTTCTGCTCTAGTAGGATTTTTAAGATGAACATTTCATTTTTCGTTAGTTCAATTTCTCCTACAGCAGAAGTTACCGTATTTTTTTCGAAATCTATTGTGGCATCGCACCATGTTTTAAGTAGCGACTGCTCTAAGCTGTAATTATAAACACGGCGGAGAATTGCCTGTATTTTTGCAATTAAGACATCAAAATGAAACGGTTTTTGCACAAAGTCATCTGCTCCGAGCTGCATCGACATAACCATGTCAGTTGGGTGATCTCTTGAGGATAGGAATATAATTGGCACGTTTGAATGGCCCCTTATCATTCGACACCAATGAAATCCATCATATTTAGGAAGCTGGATATCGATAAGCACTAAATCAGGTTTTATCTCCGTAAATTCCTGCATGACTCTATTGAAATCATTTATTCCAAAAGCTTCATAGGACCATTGCTCTAAGCGTTCCTTTATGGCATGAAATAATGTTTGATCATCTTCGATTAAAAGTATTTTAAACAGGGAAATCACCACATAATAGTTAGGTATTAATCCTCTTTTTTGTCAATAATAAGAAGAGAACTAATATCATTATAACATGTTGCAATATATTCCAATACGAAAGAGTCGAAATCAAAAGTAAAATATTGTGAAAAAATGGTATGTTTATGGTAGTATATTGAAGTGATTTAGAAAGATTGGAGTGCGACAACTGTGATTAAACAAGTAGAATCCTTAGAAGATATTATTCCTATAGTTCCCATTATTAAAGCAGCAATTCCTGCTGATCTCTCTATTGCAATTTGCGATAGGGACAAATTTATTGCTTATTTTCCTGGAAAGGTTATTGATTTACATATTAAACCGAATCAAGCTCTGCAGCCTGATGAACCATTGAAAGAGGCAATACGTGAAAAGAAAACGCTAAAGCAAGAGGTGCCAGCAGATTTTTACGGTTTTGAATTTATTGGAACAGCTTCTCCGATTATCAATACAAAAGGAGAAGTGATTGGCGGAATAGCTGTTCAGTTAAAAAGGCAAACAGAGATACGAAATATCGTAGATGAAATAACAAGATCTTTATCACAATCACAAGAACATATTGATAACATAGCCGATGGATCGCATTCCTTAGTGGATTTTTCCAAACTACTTTTAGAGCAATCAAATGTTGCAGAAGAAAATATAAGGAAAACGAGTGAAGTAGTTTCGATTATAAAAAAAGTGGCCGATCAGACGAATCTATTAGGATTAAATGCTGCTATTGAAGCAGCAAGAGCTGGAGAGAAGGGGAAGGGCTTTGAGGTAGTAGCGAATGAAATACGTAAATTCTCAAAAGAAACAGTCAACTTTACACAAACTATTTCTCAAACGATGGAAGAAATTAGAAACACTACTAATGCAATCAATGAATCAATTGAAAAAATTGCGGCAATTGGTGAAAAACAAGCAGACTCGATTCAGCATACATCCGTCTTTATGGAACAAATATTAGAAATGGCTAAAAAATTAAATGACTACTCAAATAAGCTATAAATAGTGTTTTGAGATTGTTGAAAAATTGTCAGAATATTAGTGCCTAAGTAGATGTTATAATAAAAATAGATGGAAACTTTTCCCCTTTATAAAATTATGGTTTTCATTTCAAAGAAAATCCGTTATAATCCATTATGTTGTCAAATAATCTAACAAAATAACCACTCGTATAATAGCAGGAATATGGCCTGCAAGTTTCTACCAGATGACCGTTAATCATCTGACTACGGGTAAGCGCATAAAAATGGAGATATACTGATCTATTGCCTAAATAGAGCAGTTTATTTTGCTCGAAAAAGCACATTCGCTTACTCATAGAGTAAGCGAATGTGCTTTTTTTCGTATTAAGAGAGGACAGTCATTACGAATACTTTGGTAACACTGTTCTCTAAAAAAGGAGAGAGTCTAGTTAATGGATTTATTGAAGAAGAAAATTGAAGAAGAAGGTATTGTTTTAAGTGATCATGTATTAAAAGTAGATTCATTCATTAATCACCAAATGGACCCTCATCTGATGAAAGAGATTGGCCTTGAATTTGCTAGATTATTTAAAGAAGCAGGAATTACTAGAATCTTAACAATAGAGTCATCTGGTATCGCACCAGCTATAATGGCAGGGCTGGCATTAGATGTTCCTGTAATTTTTGCAAGAAAAAGAAAATCCCTGACATTAACAAGTGATTTGTATACAGCAACGGTTTATTCCTTTACTAAACGAGAGTCAAATGAAATTACTGTTTCTAAAAAGTATATTCATCCAGAAGACCATGTTCTAGTAATTGATGACTTTTTGGCTAATGGACAGGCTGCTCTTGGCTTAGCGAACATTGTCGAGCAAGCTGGTGCGACTGTAAGTGGGATTGGGATATTGATCGAAAAATCATTCCAGCAAGGAGCAGAAGAGTTAATCGCAAAAGGCTATCGATTAGAGTCTTTAGCAAGAATTGCATCTTTAAAGGGTGGAAAAGTTACATTTGCTGAACAACGAATACACGAAGGCATTTATGCAGGAGGATATTAAAATGGAAAAAATGACAGCAAAAACTTGGTCTGTAGGTCTACAACATGTACTAGCGATGTATGCAGGTGCTGTGCTCGTGCCTTTAATCGTTGGTGGGGCTCTAAACTTAACATCAGAACAATTAGCATACCTTATTTCAATCGACCTATTAACTTGTGGGGTAGCGACATTATTACAGGTTTGGAAAAACAAATTCTTTGGAATCGGTCTTCCTGTTATGTTAGGTTGTACATTTACAGCTGTTGGTCCAATGATTGCAATTGGAACTAAGCATGGAATATCCGCTATTTATGGAGCAATTATTGTTTCTGGTATTATTGTCGTTCTTATTTCATCTATTTTCAGCAAACTAGTAAAATTCTTTCCGCCAGTTGTTACTGGCTCTGTTGTTACAATCATAGGTCTTACTTTAATTCCTGTAGCTTTTAATGATATGGCTGGTGGAGAAGGTAGTGCAGATTTTGGTAACCTAAAAAATTTAGTTCTTGCTTTTGGTGTGTTAGCAATCATTATTTTACTTAATAAGTTTACAACTGGATTTATCAAAACAATCTCTATTTTACTTGGTATTATTATTGGAACCATTATTGCATCATTTATGGGGATGGTTCATTTTTCAGAGGTAGGAGAAGCAAAGTGGCTTCATGGAATTACTCCGTTTTATTTCGGGGCTCCAACCTTCGATCTTACTTCTATCATTACGATGACACTTGTTGCTATTGTGAGTTTAATTGAATCAACAGGCGTTTATCTAGCACTCGGAGATATTACAAACAAAGAGGTATCTGAAAAGGATCTAGCGAAGGGCTATCGTTCAGAAGGAGTGGCATCTGTTATTGGTGGAATATTTAATTCATTCCCTTACACTGCGTATTCGCAAAATGTTGGGCTTGTTCAGCTAACAGGTGTAAAAACGAAAAATGTCATTTATGCAGCTGGTACGATTTTAATTATTTTAGGCTTTATTCCTAAAATTGCAGCTATTACAACATTGATTCCAACTCCAGTCCTTGGGGGAGCTTCTCTTGCGATGTTTGGAATGGTAGTGTCCTATGGTATTAAAATGCTTGGAAAAGTAGACTTTAATCAACAAGGTAACTTATTAATTCTTGCATGCTCAATAGGGATGGGACTTGGTGTAACTGTCGTTCCTGATATTTTTATGAAATTCCCAGAAAGCATCCGCATTCTTTTCCAAAGTGGTATCGTGGCAGGTGGAATAACCGCGATTATATTAAATATTTTATTTAATATTATTCCAGGTTCTCGAGTCAAAACAACTCAAATGGAAGAAAAGACAATAGCTTAATTCATTTCCTAAGGCAAAGCTTTATGAAGAGAGACTTTCCTAATATAACGGAAAGTCTTTTTTTGTCAGAAAAATAACGATGTTTTAGGGGGAAATAAAAAAAGTGTGTCAGATAATGTAACAAAATCCTTTTCAAAACATCTTCTTTCATATATTATGTAAACTACACGGTATATAATTAGAAAATTCCAAAAAATATCCTTTCCCTTATCCATCTCATCTACCACATTTTGCTTATAAAACATCATTCAGAATAATTTTAAGGAAATTCATTTATAGAGGAGGTATGTACCATTACACAAAAAGTTATATTAAACGATACTATTGTCTTTGGAGGCATGGAACCCTTTGTTCTAATTGCTGGTCCCTGTGTTATGGAGGATGAGAAACTTGTTATGGAAACGGCTGAACACCTAAAGGAATTAACAACAAAGCTAAACATCCCTTTTATCTTCAAGGCATCCTATGACAAAGCAAATCGCTCTTCCATTCATTCTTTTCGAGGACCAGGTTTGGAGAAAGGTCTTGAAATGTTAGCTAAGGTAAAAGAAACATTTGATGTGCCAGTTACATCAGATATTCATGAGCGAGCCCAAGCGATTGTTGCAGCAGAAGTATTGGATGTATTGCAAATACCAGCTTTTTTATGCAGACAAACTGATTTATTGGTTGCTGCCGCAGAAACAGGAAAGATTGTGAATGTGAAAAAGGGACAGTTTTTGGCACCGTGGGATATGAAAAATGTTGTTACTAAGTTAAGAGAGAGCGGAAATGAACAGATTTTATTAACGGAACGTGGTTCCACATTTGGCTATAATAATTTAGTTGTGGATATGCGATCTCTTATAACGATGCAGGAATTAGGGGTACCAGTCGTTTTTGATGCCACACATAGTGTTCAAATACCAGGCGGCAATGGAACAACAACTGGTGGAAAAAGAGAATTTGTTCCCTATTTATCAAGAGCTGCAGCTGCAGTAGGGATTTCTTCCATATTTATGGAGGTTCATCCGAATCCTGATGAAGCAATGTCTGATGGACCAAACATGGTGAAATTAGCCGAGTTAGAGGAAGTGTTAAAGCCAATAGTGGAGATTGATGCACTGGTGAAAAATCTGTAAGAATGGGAGTGATTTATATGCAAGAAATTAATTTACCGAAATTCGATTACACAGATACATTAGCAAACGTTTTAGAAAAAGAAGCACAAGCAATATTGGATTTAAGAGATATGTTGGATAATTCAGTAGAAGATGCCATTCAACTAATTTTATCCTGTGAAGGGAAGGTAGTGGTAACGGGTATAGGAAAGTCAGGTATTATTGGTAGAAAGATACAGGCGACTTTCTCAAGCACAGGAACACCATCCTGCTATTTGCATCCATCTGAAGGGTTGCATGGAGATTTAGGGATGGTGACTTCAGATGATGTTGTACTCGCTATTTCAAATAGTGGAGAAAGTGATGAAGTACTACGATTACTTCCTTCCATAGAAACGATTGGAGCGAAGTTAATTGCTATTACGAAAAATGTATTTTCCACTTTAGCAATGAAGGCTGATGTAGCTCTATGTCTAGGGGAGTTTGAAGAAGCATGTCCGTTAGGCTTAGCACCAACAACAAGCACAACTGTAACCCTTGCCTTAGGCGATGCTATTGCTATTGCGTTATTAGAAGCACGAAAGTTTAGACCAGAGGATTTTGCACTTTATCATCCAAATGGTTCTTTGGGTAGGAAATTATTATTAAAGGTCGACGATATTATTTTTCATACGAGGAAAAACCCTATTGTCCGAGAAGGAGACAAAGTGAAAGATGCCTTATTTGCGATGACAGATCAAGGTTTAGGAGCAGCATCGATTGTGAATGAAAACGATCAATTAATAGGGGTTCTTACAGATGGAGATATCCGTAGAGCCTTTGCCCTCTCGATGGATGTCATGAATGAAAATGTCGAAAATTTAATCTCTGCTCCGTCGATTGTAATTGAAAGAGGTGCTTTAGCTGCTGAAGCCCTGCAATTAATGGAGGAGAAAGAAATAACCGTACTCCCAATTGTGGATCCCTATAATAAACCAGTTGGAATGCTCCATCTCCATGATTTAATGAAGTTAGGCATTTAAGTAATTACATGGCGATTAAGTTAATTGTATTAGACGTGGATGGAGTATTAACAGATGGGAGACTGTATATTGGTTCAGACGGAACGGAGTATAAAGCTTTTCATACCCAGGACGGAATGGGGATTAGTCTAGCTAAACAAGTAGGGATAAAGACTGCTATTATAACGGGCAGGAAGTCTGAAGCAGTTAGAAAAAGAGCAGAAGAGTTAAAATTTGACTATGTTTTTGAAGGAATTCATGATAAGTTGATAACACTTCAGAAGATAATCGATGAAATAGGAATAGGGTTTGAGGAAGTATGCTATATGGGTGATGATCTCAACGATATTCCTATTTTAACAAAGGTAGGATGGCCATGTGCTCCCAAAAATGCGATTGATTTTGTGAAAAATCAAGTCGCATTTGTAGCTGAATCAAATGGAGGAGATGGTGCAGTTCGAGAAATGATCGATTCTCTTCTCCTGCAAAAGTATAGTCAAGAAGAAATAGTTCAGCTTTTTTTATCAAAAAAAGCAAAGATAACACAATAGTAAGGATTGGAAAGTGCGAAAGTACTTTAAAATAGTGTCCTTTTACACAGTGTGAATAATGCATATGAAACTGCAAAGCAAGAAAAGGAAAATATTCATTAAAGAATAAGAAGTAGAATATATAATAGGATAAAAGGAAGCAATTTTAGGGAGTACTTTCTAAAATTGCTTCCTTTTATTTCTGTGATTTTTGGAAAAGAATTTTGAATCGTAGAAATTAAATATATTTAGATAATTTTTTGAAAGGTTTTAATTTTATTAATTTAACCTGATATTCAATTAAAGGATGACAATGGCCTAAATATAAGGTAACATCTAAAACTGTATATCGTTTTTAATGTATTAACAATGCTTATCGAAAACATATTAACTATATTGAGATAGTTTTATGTTAAGGAGAAAGGCTTGTTTTTGTTTCTTATTTAGGAGGAATTTTCTATGTCGATTTTAGTTGGGATATTAGGTATCATCGTAACGATAGCAATTGCCTTTTTACTATCAAATGATAAAAAAAGGATTAATTTCAGAGCTATCCTCGTATTATTTGTGCTTGAATTTATTGTTGCACTAATAATGTTTAAAACTACTGTAGGACTAAAAATAGTTGAAGCTACATCCAATGGAGTTTCCAAAGTTCTTAACTATGGGAATGAAGGTGTTAGTTTTGTTACAGGTGGATTAGTTCCAGAAGGTGGAAGTGTATTTTTTATAAATGTACTGATGCTTATCATTTTCACTTCTACTTTATTATCTTTATTAACCCACATAAAAGTTTTGCCGCTAGCGATTAAATATATTGGTGGGGCATTGGCGAAAATTACTGGGTTATCAAAGGTAGTTACATTTAATAGCATTAACTCTATCTTCTTTGGTCAATCTGAATCACTTATTGCGATTAAAACACATTTAGATTCTATGAATGCCAATAAGCTATTCATTGTTTGTACATCTGCTATGGCATCTGTATCTGCATCCATTATGGGAGCATATATGGAAATGATTCCTCCGCAATATGTACTTGCTGCTATGATTTTAAATGCATTATCTGCATTAATAATTGCAACATTAGTTGCTCCTATTTCAAAAGATGAAGATGAGACAATTAACATTAAAGATGTTTCCAACACCAATTCTGTATTTGGAGCAATCTCAGCAGGCGCTTTAGATGGTGGACGCGTTGCTTTAATTGTTGCCGCTATGCTAGTTGCTTATGTAGGTTTACTTGCTTTAATTGATGGTTTCTTTACAAGTATTTTCGAAATCGGATTTACTGGATTATTAGGATATGTATTTGCGCCGGTTGCTTGGATAATGGGGATACCTGTCAGTGAAATTGTAACTGCTGGATCTGTAATGGGTACGAAATTAGCTGCAAATGAATTTGTAGCAATGCTGCAATTCCAGCCATTGATTGGGGAGTTATCAGAGAAAACAGTAGGAATTGTCTCTACATTCCTTGTATCTTTTGCAAACTTCTCTAGTATTGGGATTATTGCTGGATCGATACAAGCGATTAATGCGAAAAAAGCAGATATCGTTGCAAAATTCGGTTTGAAAATGTTATTAACAGCAACACTTGCTTCTACTTTAACAGCGACAATTGTTGGGTTGTTTTTATAATAACAAAAAAGGGACTGTCCGAAAGTCATGTTACAGACTTTTGGAGTCCCTTTTATTTATTGAAGCCACTTAGGATTATGCTGATCCTGCTCATTTATTTCGCTGAAGATATTGTTTCCATTACTCATGGTCTGAGTAGGATTAGGATTTTGTGGATTCGAAAAATACGTATGCATTATTTTTTGAAATTCTCCAACTGTTAGAGGCTTGGCGTTCTCCATATATTCAAACCCTAATTGACCATTAGGCTCGATTGTCGCATGTTTTATGTCCTCTATTTTACTGATACCATTGTTTCTTAAACGCATTTCTAATTGATCTACTGTCAATCTTAACTTTTTTAGCACTTTACTATTTATTTGTCCGTTATTAATCACTACTTTTGATTTACCTGTTATAAACTTTTCAAATCGATTTGATCTAAGCTGTAAGAACTCTAAAAGGAGTATAGTGACAACAAAAATACCCGCACTAATAATAGCTTTAAAAGTACTTTTTTCGACAATCGGTTGAACAATAATGGTTCCTAAAGAAATCATAATAACCGTTTGAGCTAGTGTCATTTGAGAAATGGATTTTCTACCAGCCAAACGGAGTAGCAATATTCCGGAAAGTATAAGTATGATTGACTGCCATATATAAGACAAAGATAACACCATCCTATTTTTAAGATAAAGATAGTTTAGCCTTGACTTCAATAATTATCCTAGAAATACTTAGGTTGTTTGCTTTCGGTTACTTTGATTTTTGGGAATAAAAAAGCAAGCGAAGAAAATAGTTGATATTTTTTCACCTGCTTTATTTTTAGGACATTAGAGATCTTTTTTTCGTTAATGCAATTTTTTATCTATATCCGTGGTATCCACTTTGTTACCAAACCACTCTGCAAGCTTTGTTCTTGCTTTAGATTTAATATCATCATCAATATACATGGCTACTTGGAGTAATGCAATCCCTAAAGCACCTAAATCATCGGTGTAGCCTATCCCAACTAGAAAATCAGGTATTAAATCAATTGGTAAGATAAAATAGCCTAAAGCTCCAATAATAGTTGCTTTTACTTTTTTAGGTACATTTGGTTTTTGTAAGGTGTAATATAAAAGTAAAACCGCATAAACAACAGAGGAACCTGCTTTTTTACCAAACCTTGCAAGTTTCTTCCAGAATTTTTCCTCGGAATAATGCTTTCCTGCTACCGATATTTCTTGTTCTAATTTTTCTTTTGAATCTTCCATTATGAAAGCTCCTTTCCTAATGGTTTCCATGCCTATTCTTATCATGATTATATGCCCTTATTCCGTATAAGTAAAATATTTTCATGTTGGTTAGGTTTTACTTCTCCAATAAAAAAAGGAAAATACGAAGCCATCCAAAAAAAGAAATCCATAATGGAGTGCTTATGAGCATGCCGAAAAATAAGCCTCTTCCTATATGGCCAGTTTCAATAGAATCAATTTGTTCCTTCACAATTCTTGCTCGTTTTATTATTAATTCATCGTTATTTTCCTGTCTCAATTTTCTAGTCCCCTTCATCTGAATCGTCGAAGGTATATTCGGTAGCTGGCTGGCAAGAATATGAAATGATTGGAAATAATTCCGTCTACCTTTATACTCTGAAGCCCCTATAGCTTTGCGTCATCATTTTTCAATGATTTTGCCCTTTCGTCGATTAGTTAAATTATATACTTAGACTAGTACAAAGTAGTCCATTATACCAGTATCCAAAGACCTACAAATCTTAGTCAACAGTAAAAATAATTAATAAAAAAGTGATTAGAGGTAAATGATATAGGAGAACACTCTTCTTTTGGAAATTATCTCAAATAGAATAAAAGAATTAGAACTTCTTCTCCTCTTTCGAATTTTTCTTTTTTTTCTTTCCTTTTCCCCATTTTAGGATGGATTTTCCATTCATTAAGCACCATATAATGATGGGGGACAAAATATTAAATGTTAGAACAAAAATAACAATCATCCACAAAAGCCATTCTGTATTTATAACATTTTTATATAGCCATGTATGGTAAAAATTCAAAATATCTCCGCCTTTAAATATGTTTCTTGTCACTTGTTTATACGAAAAAAAAACCTTTTATACATTTTCTTGTTTAACGAATAGAAATTCCTTCACTTGGTTAGGAAGAATAATAGTAAATAGTAAGGGTGGACGAAATGGAGACAACAAGCAAAGACAAAAGGTTCACAGCGGAATTAGAAAAAAATATAGCGATAATTAGAAGGGAATTAGGAGATAGTATCGACCTTGTTAAAAGGAATATTTTCTTTCTAGGGAATAGACAAGTTTCCTCCGTTCTTTTTTATATTGACGGTCTCGCTAGTGTAGAGCATGTGGAAAAAGTAATAGATGCGATGATGTTTGAAGGAAATGAATTTATTAAAAGAAATCAATTATTAATTTCCGATCTTCAAACTTTGATTGAACAACATGTTTTAATGAATACTTCTTTTTCCTTGATTGAAGAAGTGGAAAAGGCCCTTATAGCAATCCTTTCTGGTGATAGTATTCTTTTTGTAGATGGGTGCCAAAAGGCTTTTCATATCCAAACAAAAGGATGGGACACAAGAAGTGTGGATGAGCCGCAAACAGAGCAGGTTGTCCGCGGATCAAGAGATGGCTTCACCGAAAGTATACGTACTAATACTGCGCTAGTTAGAAGAAGAATCCGTGATCCAGAGCTAAGGTTAGAAACAATGAGTATTGGTTTACGGACAAGAACAGATGTAAATATTGCATACATTAACGGAGTAGTAAAAAAAGGATTAGTAGATGAGGTAAAGAAGCGATTAAATCGAATTCAGATTGATGGAATTCTGGAAAGTGGATATATAGAAGAAATGATCGCTGATTCTCCTTTTTCCCCGTTTACTACCATAATGAGTACAGAAAGACCAGATAAAGTGGCTTCAGCTTTGTTAGAGGGACGAGTAGCTATTTTTGTCGATAATACACCGTTTGTTTTAGTAGTTCCTACATATTTTTGGCAGTTCTTGCAGGCGAGTGATGACTATTATATGGGATTTATGGCAGGGAGTTTTTTTCGAATCATTCGCTATATTGCCTTTATTATTAGTCTCACGCTTACTTCAATTTATGTCATGCTAGTCAGTTTCCATCAGGAGATGATTCCTACTCCATTAGCATTAACCATTGCATCTGGGAGAGAAATAGTACCATTTCCCGTCCTTTTAGAGGCGCTATTAATGGAGATTACCTTCGAATTAATGAGGGAAGCGGGGCTCCGGATGCCAAAGCCGGTTGGGCAGGCTGTTAGTATTGTGGGCTCTCTTGTTATTGGACAGGCAGCTGTTCAGGCAGGGATTGTTTCCCCTTTTATGGTTATTGTAGTAGCGGTCACTGGGATATCGTCTTTTGCAATACCAAATTATTCTGCCTCTTACTCCATACGGTTAATTCGCTTTCCTTTATTAATTGCATCAGGAACGCTAGGATTACTTGGCTTTTCGGTTATGTTTACTTTATTGGCAATTCATGCGCTGAGTATTCGTTCTTTTGGGGAATCTTATTTAGCCCCAGCAACTCCTTTTCAACCAAATGATCAGAAGGATACACTTATTCGCTTTCCTTGGTGGGGGATGAAAAAAAGACCTCAGCTTGCAGATGGTGACACGATAAAATTAGGTAGCCATCAGAAGCCAAAACCACCAAATAAAGTGAAGGATCCAATAGAGAAGAATAAGGACAATCAATCAGAATCAGGAGGGGAAGAAAATCAAAAACAAGAGACTAAATCAAATATGGAAAGCAGAGATAATAGCGATATAACAGGCTTAAGAAGATGGAAAAAGAAAACCGGGGATAATAAAGGAGAGAAAAGAAAGGAATGAAGCTAGCTAAGTTTTTTATTTTCATTATTTTTAGTTCATTATTATTGACTGGTTGTGCTGGCAAAAGAGAAATCAATGATCTTGCCCTAGTAATGGCAGTTGGGATTGATAAGGGGTCAAAGGATGGAATGGTAAAGGTTACGGCACAAGTTTCTAGACCGGGAGACGCCAGGGGACAGACTGGTGCTCCTATAGGTCAATCAGGAGAAACATCATGGAATGTTGAAGCAGAGGGAGAGACTATTTTTGAAGCGATTCGAAATTTGACTGGCATTTCGTCGCGAAGAGTATTTTGGGCACATAATTTTATTATAGTAATAAATGAAGAAGTAGCAAAAGAAGGCATCGGAGATATTATTGATTTTTTTACAAGAAACCCAGAACTTCGAATGAAAACATTGGTTGCCCTTACCCCAGATAAAGCAAGTGAAATTACATCTACAATAACAAGTTTAGAAGTAGTTCCTGGAGAAGCATTAAGTAAATTATTTCGATATGCCAATATTTCAACCCTTGCACCCCATACGGAAATAAAAGACTTGCTAGCAGCATATTTAAGTGAGTCTACAGAGCCCATACTTGCAAGGCTAACCCTTGAAGAAAGAAAAATTGATAGTCTTAAACCAGAGGAAGGCGCAAAAGTGAACCAAGTTGAGTTATCTGGAGCAGGTGTTTTTAAAAACGATAAATTGGTAGGGATATTACAAGCAGATGAATTGCAAGGAATTATTCTTTTTAGAGACAAGATTGATTCAGAAGTAGTAGTTATTGATTGTCCTAAAGAACCAAAGAATGAGATTAGTGTCGAGTTAAATAAGCAAAAGTTTGATGTGGAACCAACTTATAAAAATGATAAAGTTAGTTTCAATGCTAAGCTAGATGCTACTGTCACTGTAGTAGAAGCAGGCTGTCCATTCTCTATTAGTGATAAAGAAGCTGTAAAACAATTAGAAAAGTCTGTAGAAGCTAAATTAAATGATGACATCAATAAGTCTATTGAGAAAATCCAAAAGGAATATCAATCCGATGTATTAGAATTAGGAAAAGTATTTCAAAATAAATACCCATATGAGTGGAAGAAGATGAAAAAGGATTGGGCAGATACATTTGCAAATGCAGAGATAACTCTTAGCATTCAAGCAAATGTAGAAAGTGGTTCATTATTATTCCAGCCTACAATATCTGGGAAAGAAAGGGAGGGAGAATAATGAAGGTGCAGATATCCAATGGTATGCTAATGGCATTAATTATCAATATGCTTTATGCAAAATCCATTGGCATGACACAAGGAATAATGGCACGTGAAGTGAAAGGAGATATTTGGATATCAACTTTCTTCTCCACTTTTCAGGGAGTTCTTCTAATTGCTCTAATCGTTATAGTAATGAAACGTATACCTGAAGGAGATTTAATTGATCAATTTCACCGCATTTTAGGGAAATTTCCCGGGAAACTTGTCGCTATTTCTGTGTTTGTATTTTTTGTGGGCGCATATGGGAGTATTATGGCAACATTTGTTTATCATTTAAAAGATTATTTCTTGCCAGAGGCTCCCACCTTATTATTTGTTTTAGCTGCCTTCTTAATCGGTATTTATGCTATTCATTTTGGAATTGAAGTGGTTGCAAGAATGGCATTGATTGGAGTATTCTCTATAATTGCTTTGAACATCTTGCTAATGCTTGGATCTCTTAGTAATTTTGATATAAGAGAGCTTCAGCCAGTTTTTCAATCAGGATTTAAAGAAACGGTTTGGGCGAGCCGTCATCATAATACAGATTATGCGATGGCTGCCATGATGATTTGTATGATTCTTCCTTTAGTAAGGGACAAAGAGACATGGATAAAATCTTCCACAGCAGGTATTTTTTATGGTGGAATAATCATCGTTATGTGGCCAATTCTCGAAACAGGAGTGCTTACAGCAGACGTCGCAGCCCAGTATATTGTTTCCTGTATGCAAATGGCAAGGAGTGCGGAAATTGGTCTTTTTATCCATCGTTATGAAATGATTATGATTGCATTTTTTGCGTTATCGATTTTAACTCAAATTATTATGGCATTTCTCTGCTCATCCATAGCTGTTCAAAAGCTATTGGGATTAAAAGATTACCGTCCAGTTATTATTCCTGTAGGTCTTATTTTAAGTGGCTCTTGCTATTGGCTAGTAAAGGATCATCATCGAGCAATGCATTTTATAGAAGGTCCATGGGTATATTTGAGCATTGGAACGGTGGTTGGATTAATTGGTATATTATGGATTTCGGGTCTTGTTTTTCGTAAAAAATGGAAAGCAAATTATGAGGTAAAGCAATAGCTTAGTCGTTTTCTCTTAAGGGTGGAGGTTACTATAACCTTGCACCTTGACTGGGTGAATTGCATAGATTAATACATCAAAAAAGAAAGGGGAAAAATGATGTATTTTCAGCCTTATTATCCTTACTATGTTCAACAAGTATCTCCACAACAAAATAGAATAATCTTCCCGCCGATTGGTGGAGGGACTGTTCCACATATACCTCCAATCGGAGGAGGCGTTTTGCCGCCATTTCCTGGAGGTGAAATGCCACCAGCAGGTCCAGGAGGACATCCTGCTCATCCGGATGCTCCAAATATTGGGGGTGGAGCAGATCACGGACCACCAACAACACCGCCACCATCCTTTACACCACAATTAAATCAGTCGTCTGTAAGTACTTTTGCAGTCGATTCTGGTTCAATGAGACCTTGTCTGTTCCGTTTTACTTATGTTTGGCTAGAGAATGGTCGAGGATTTTGGTTCTATCCAACTTTTGTTGGACGACATTCCATTGCAGGATATCGTTGGCGAATGAATCATTGGTCTTATTACGGCACAGATACTAACCGCATTCGTTCTTTTCAGTGTAATTAATAATAATAGAAAGGGAGGTGAATTTAAAAATGTTCACCTCCCTATTCTGTTGATGAATAAATAATAATGAAAACCAAAAGAAGCAGATGCTTGAGGGAAAGTGGTGTTCATAGGGAAGATGAAAACCAAAAAGTGCAGGCAACAGAGAAAAAGTGGTGTTCATCCGGAAGATGAAAACCAAAAAGCAGAGGCAACAGCAGAAAAGTGGCGTTTATCCCAAAAACGAAAGCCGAAATTCATAAAAAATAAGGGGAAACCGGCGTTGCCTTAAACATAAAAGCCAGAATTCCCCATTGAATAGGAGACAAACAGCGGAATGTACCATTCTTCTCTCCAATCAGGACGGCTACCTAAATAATATTCGCCTTACCATAAAAGTAACAACCTAACTTGCCTCTTCCCCACGCAAAATAGGTCCCCACCCAAAATATGAAATAACAAAATCGAAGCATAGTAGAAGTCGAATTATTTTGCATCAGCAATTAGTTGATCTTTAACGTACATCTCGTCTTCTTCTAAGGAAAAGGCCTTTATGGCAACTTCAATTGCTAATCGATTAGACGAATGCATAAAGTCGGGGCCGAGAATTCCTTCAAGCTTCTCTATGCGGTGATAAAGGGTCTGTCGTACGATAAATAAGCGCTCAGAAGCTTCTTTTTTATTGCCGTTACAGTCTAAATAGATAGTAAGCGTTTTAAGGAGTTCGCTATTATTCACTCGATCATAATCGATCACTTTTCCTAGATGAACGTCGATATACGCTTTAATAATATTCGTTTTTAATAATGGAAGAACTAAATGGTAGATTCCTATTTGCTCATAAGTATGGGAATCAATTAATTTTTTCTGTTTTAAGAGGATGATTTGCTTTGCTTCTTCATAGGCAGTTCTTGCTTTAATTGGTTCTTGATGAATGGAACTGATACCAAAAAATGTTTGTGCAGGAAAATAAGTCTCAGTAAGTTTTGATATTTTATCAGTGATTTGTTGCCAATTTACTTTTTTTTCTTTGGAGAGATTCATATATATCATTACTATTAATTCTTGGTGTCGGAAGGAGATGATGGGATGAAATCCTAATTTGTTGAAAAAAGGGCGTAATAATGTTAAGAGATAGAGTTTAAATTCTTCCCCTTTACTGGAATTAACTTGTTCATCTTCAAGTAGTGGCCAGCAAATAAGTCGGAAAGAATGGGAAAAACAATACATTGGTAAGATGTTCTTTAGCTGGTTACTTTCCAAGTTTTCCATGTTAAGGAGTGAATGAATCAGCTCTGCCTCGTCGCTTTGCTTTCGTTCTTCTATCGTTCGATTGCGAAGGAGAATATGAGAAAGTGCAATTGATGCTCGATCTAACATAAGAGCAGTAAGCTCAGAGGAAGGGAATTTGCTAGTTTCTATTAATAGATAGCCCCAAACTTGTTCGAATACTTGCACTGCATTCACGCTAAATGATTTGTTATTTAAACAAAATGTTGATAATGTTTTTGGTTCATTTGAATGGTTATTTATTAATTTTCTAATGGCAGCTTCCGTTTCCCCTTGATTAGTAGGGTAGTAGTATTTTTCATTACTTGTAATGAAAAAGCATGGACTTTGGAAATATAGAGATAGCTCCTGAAGGATTTTTAGTATTCCGTTAGGTTGCAACGAAAGCTTATTAAAATTCTGAGATAAGCGGTCAAGATCCAACATATTTTGATGATGTCGATTAATCAACAGGGAATGAATATCTTGGGTTATATCAATGAATCTCACCGTTTTCTCAAAAATTATGATTGGATAATTTTGTTGTTCTGCTAAAGATAAAAGGTTCCTAGGAATTTCATGCATAAAAGAGCCTAATTCAATACATAATCCAGCTGTTTGCTTTTTTATCAATGTTTCTACATAGTTTCTTTGATTATCAGAATCTAATAATCCGATGCCAGTAGTTAAAATTAATTCTCCTCCATTGATAAATAAATCGATATCCTTCACTTCTAATATATGACACCAATTAATTACTCTATTTAATCCATTTACACCTGTCAATACTTTCGCGTGCTGAAACGTATGTCGTTTTAATGCTTCTTCAACCGTTAATTTGCCAAGAACCATTTTGAGCACCCTCCTATATGTAAAATAAAATATTAAAACATTTGACACCATGTAAAATGAAAATAGTGAGAATAATCTGTAAATTATATAGTATCTTAGTTAACAAGCATCGTCAATTAATTGTCCTTTCTTTTATGGCAATTAAAAAAGTACGAATGCTTAACCTGTTTTTAAGGAGTGGTTCCATGGAAAAAACAAAGACAGATTCATTAATTGAACGGGATCAAAGTAATGTTTGGCATCATATCTCTCCATATGTTGAAGAAAACCCAGCAATGATTGCTGTTAAGGGGGAGGGATCATGGATTATCGATTATGATGGGAATCGCTACCTAGATGGAATGTCTGGACTCTGGTGTGTCAATATCGGATATGGAAGAGAGGAATTGGCAAAAGCAGCATATGAACAAATGAAAGAATTATGCTATATGCCCTTAACCCAAAGCCATATTCCGGCTATAAAGCTTGCAGAGAAAATTAATGAATGGCTAGAAGGAGAATATATGATTTTCTATTCAAATAGCGGTTCAGACGCGAATGAGGTCGCCTTTAAATTAATTCGTCAGTATCATCAGCAAAATGGAGAGCATGGTCGATTTAAATTCATTTCAAGACACCGTGCCTATCATGGAAGTTCAATGGGAGCCTTATCGGCAACGGGACAGGCACTTCGAAAATATAAATATGAGCCCCTTGCAAGTGGATTTCTTCACATCTCACCTCCAGATTCCTATCGGAGACCCGACAATATGTCAATAGAGGCATTTCATTCTATGTTGATGGAAGAATTGGAGAGAAAAATAATTTGGGAGCAAAAGGAGACAATTGCAGGGGTTATTATGGAGCCGTTGATAACGGGAGGAGGAGTATTAATTCCGCATCCTTCTTATCTAGAAAAGGTACAGGAGCTTTGTAAAAAATATGGAATCTTACTTATTATGGATGAAGTAATTTGTGGCTTTGGAAGAACTGGCAAGAAATTTGGTCACCAACATTTTAATATCAAACCAGATATTGTAACGATGGCTAAAGGGTTAACAAGTGCTTATTTACCTTTATCTGTAACAGCTGTTAAAAAAGAAATTTTTGAGAAGTTTAAAGGAACAGAAGAAAATGTCCATTTTCGCCATATCAATACCTTTGGTGGGAATCCATCTTCTTGTGCTGTTGCCTTAAAAAATCTCGAAATATTAGAAAAGGAAAATTTAGTAGAAAAATCTGCTCAGAGTGGGATATATCTTTTAGAACATCTAAAAAATGGCTTACATAGTCATCCAAATGTGGGAGATATAAGAGGATTAGGACTAGTTTTGGGTATAGAGCTAGTCGAAGATAAATTTACAAAGGTGCCTGTATCATCTAAATATATGGCTAAGATTGTTGCAGAATGTAAAAAAGAAGGACTTATAATAGGGAAAAATGGGGACACAGTTGATGGATACAATAATATTTTAACACTTAGCCCGCCATTATCATCTACAGAAGATGACCTAAACTTTATTATTTCTGTCTTAATGAAAGTGCTACAAAATAATCAATCGACTCAGAAAGTTCTTTCTTAGATAAAAATCGAAGTACCAAGAATATTAATTACGAAAGAAAATCTAACATGTTTAGCAACAATTTTAAGAAAATAGTAGGATATTGTTAATTTTCTATAAAATCCATTTACTAAATATGTCAATCAGCTTATAATAGGGAAATCTTATCCTATAAATGTTATGAAAACTAACATCATCAATCGTAACTTCTTCTTCGTCGTTTAACATTAAAACAACTATTCTACTTATTCTACAACAACACTTACTTAAACAGATTTAATTCCATACAAGACTCCGACACGGTAGAGAATTTTTTTCATGTCCAATAGGCTGTGATTTATTTAATACTAATTAAAGAGTTTGTTGTATAAACAGCCTATTAATTTTTCTTAATCGCAATTTAATAACCAATTTAAAGGAGGTCGATTATGAGAAAATCTAATGCTACGCTTTCTTATGAACAGTTATTGGCTAATTTCTCTGAAGTAGAAGAAGCACTTTCCAATCAGGAGGCATTAGAAGAAGCAAATCGTTGTCTATATTGTTATGATGCGCCTTGTATAACGGCTTGTCCAACTGGTATTGATATCCCTAGTTTTATTAAAAAAATTGCTTCAGGAAACTTGAAGGGATCTGCGAAGACAATTATGTCAGCAAATCCTGTCGGGGCAAGTTGTTCTAGAGTCTGTCCAACAGAAGAATTGTGTGAGGGAGCTTGTGTGCTGAACAATTCAACAAAACCAATTATGATTGGAAACCTTCAGCGATATGCAACGGATTGGGCGAGGTATAACAACCAGGTACTATTTAAGCGAAATGTCCCTCCAATAAATAAAAGCATCGCAATTGTAGGCGGTGGTCCAGCAGGACTTTCAGCAGCAAGAGAACTGGCGCTACTCGGGTATAATGTCACTATTTTTGAAGCGGAAAGTAATGCGGGAGGTTTAAATACATATGGGATTGTCTCCTTCCGTCTTCCAAAAGAAGTTTCTTATTGGGAAGTAGAACAAGTAAGAGATTTAGAAGTTGAAATCCGGACGAATACAAGGGTTGGAGAGGATATTTCTGTACAAGAGATTCTTGAAAACTATGATTCGGTATTGCTTGCGATTGGAATGGCTAATGTACCTAATATAGGTATTCCAGGTGAAACATTAACTGGCGTTTATGATGCGATTGAGTTTGTAAAAGAAACAAAGACAAAGCCATTATCGACAGATTTAATTGGAAAAAGGGTTGCAGTAATTGGCGCTGGAAATACAGCGATAGATGCTGCAACTTGTTCCATTCGCTTAGGCGCCGAGAATGTCAAAATAGTATATCGGCGTACAGAAGCCGAAATGTCTGCATATGATTTTGAGTACGAATTTGCAAAACAGGATGGCATTGAATTCAGATGGCTAACTGCTCCGAAAAAAATTATTGGGAATGAAAAGGGAGAAGTTATTGGCTTAGAATGTGTCAAAATGATGCTTGGAGAACCAGATGCAGATGGTCGAAGAAGACCTATTGAACAAGAAAACTCAGAATTTATATTGGAAGTAGATGCTGTAATTAAGGCAATTGGGCAATCTAGATATATAGATTTAATCGAGGAATTCGGATTAGAACATGATCAAGGAATTGTCAACATTCACTCTGCAACCTATCAAACTAGTAATAGTAAAGTATTCGCATGTGGTGATGTTATATTTGGAAAAGGGCAAGGTGAGGCTATGGTTGTATCAGCTGCACAGCAAGGGAAGGAAAGTGCCTATCATATTCATCAATCTTTTCTTTCGAAAAAGATGGAAACCGCATAACAAAGGAGGAATAGCATGGCAGACTTACGTGTTGATTTAGCAGGTATTAAATCACCAAACCCGTTTTGGCTAGCTTCTGCTCCGCCAACAAATTCTGGTTATCAAGTGCAACGCGCCTTTGAAGCGGGTTGGGGAGGTGCTGTGTGGAAGACACTAGGAGATCCGATTTTAAATGTATCCTCAAGGTTTGCAGCTGTAAGCTTTAATGGGCAAAGGGTTGCGGGTTTTAATAATATTGAATTAATTACCGACAGACCATTAGATGTAAATTTAAAAGAAATATATGAAACAAAGAAAAGATTTCCCAATCATGCCATAGTTGCTTCTTTAATGGTGGAACCAAAGCAGGAAAAATGGCATGAAATTGTTAAAAAAGTAGAGGCAGTAGGTGTTGATGGATTAGAACTTAATTTTGGCTGTCCACACGGAATGGCAGAAAGAGGAATGGGGGCTGCATCTGGGCAAGTTCCAGAGTTGGTTGAAAAGCAGACATATTGGGTGAAGGAAGTAGCACAGACACCTGTAATTGTAAAATTAACCCCTAATATAACGGATATAACTGCAACTGCAGAAGCAGCAGTGAATGGAGGAGCAGACTCCATTAGTATGATAAATACAATTAATAGTTTAGCAGGGGTAGATATTGATACTTGGGATACGATTCCTCATGTTGCTGGAAAAGGGGCCCATGGTGGCTATTGTGGACCAGCAGTCAAGCCAATCGCATTGCATATGGTAGGAGAATGTGCTAGAAATCCATTAATTAATGTTCCTATTTCAGGAATTGGCGGCATCTCCAATTGGCAAAATGCTGTGGAATTTATGCTAATGGGAGCAACAAATGTGCAAATCTGTACAGCTGCTATGCACCATGGTTTTCGAATCGTCGAAGATATGATAGATGGGTTGAATAATTATTTAGATGATAAAATTCTTTCATCTGTTATGGAATTAGTAGGGAAATCTGTACCGAAATATTCGGACTGGGGAGACCTCGATTTAAATTACCAAATTGTAGCACAAATCAATAATGACGTTTGCATCAATTGCAATAAATGTCATATTGCTTGTGAAGATACAAGTCATCAATGTATTGACATGCTAAAGGATAGTAATGGAAAAAGCTATTTAAAGGTAAGAGAGGAGGATTGTGTAGGATGCAATCTCTGTTCCATTGTATGTCCAGTGGATGGAGCCATTGAAATGATAGAAGTTGCTCATTCTATGCCTGCGATGACATGGAATGAACGACAAGCCGTAATTGGAGCATTTCCTACTGCATTAGGAATAGGAAATAAGTAAATTTTTTCAGCTGAAAAAGATAATGTTCAGACCTAAAAAGTAAATGGAGGAATGACCATGAAAAAAATTATTAAAAATGGTTGTATTGTAACAGCAACTGATACGTATAATGCAGATATTGCAATGGAAAATGGAGTAATTACCCAAATTGCCGAGAACATAATAGATCTTCAGGCTGAAATCATTGATGCAAAAGGAATGTATGTTTTTCCAGGAGGCATTGATCCGCATACGCATTTAGATATGCCGTTTGGGGGGACAATGACGAAAGATGATTTTGAAACAGGAACAATGGCTGCTGCGTTTGGAGGGACGACTTCTATTATTGATTTTTGTTTAACGACGAAAGGAAAAAGCTTAAAAAGCGCAATCGAAACTTGGCATGCCAAAGCTAAAGATAAGGCAGTGATTGATTATGGATTTCATTTGCAAATAGTAGAAGTAACAGATCTGGTGCTAGAGGAACTACAGGAAATGATCACAGAGGAAGGCATCACTTCCTTAAAAGTATTTATGGCATATAAAAATCAATTTCAAGCGGACGACGAGACATTATTTAAGACGTTAATAGCAGCAAAGGAATTAGGCGCACTAGTTATGGTTCATGCAGAAAATGGGGATGTAATTGATTATTTGGTAAAAAAGGCATTGGAAGAAGGAAATACTGACCCCATTTATCATGCATTAACAAGACCACCAGAAGCAGAAGGAGAAGCAACAGGTAGAGCTGCAACATTAACACAGCTAGCCAATTCACAACTTTATGTTGTCCATGTTTCCTGTGCAGAAGCAGTGAAACAATTAGAGGAGGCTAGGAAAAAAGGAGTAGATATTTGGGGAGAAACATGTCCTCAATATTTGGTATTAGATCAATCCTATTTGGAAAAGCCTAATTTTGAAGGAGCGAAGTATGTATGGTCTCCGCCTTTAAGAGAAGCTTGGAATCAAGATGTATTATGGAATGCATTGAAAACTGGTCAACTGCAAACATTAGGATCAGATCAATGTTCATTTGATTTTAAAGGACAGAAAGATTTAGGGAGAGGCGATTTTTCAAAGATACCGAATGGTGGACCAATTATTGAAGATAGAATGAGTATTTTATTTTCTGAAGGTGTAAAAAAAGGAAGAATTACCTTAAATCAATTTGTAGAGATAACTTCCACTCGTGCTGCCAAGTTATTTGGTCTATATCCGAAAAAAGGAACGATTGCTATTGGTGCAGATGCTGATATCGTTCTTTTTGATCCAGAGACAGAAAGAATAATTTCCGCTGAAACACATCATATGGCTGTTGATTATAATCCGTTTGAAGGCATGGAGATTATAGGAGAGCCAGTTACGGTATTTTCAAGAGGGGAATATGTGATTAAAAATAAAGTATTTGTAGGGACAGCAGGTAAAGGTCAGTATTTAAAACGTGCAAAGTATGGAGAAGCATTATCTGCAAAAAGCAAATCACTAACAATGAAGTAGTAATGTATGATTTTTGAATTCTTAATATTCTGAATAAATAAAAGGAAGGTGTTTTATATGTCCCAAAAAAGTAATTATTTAAAATCTCCTGATTTATTGCCGATTAGTCACGAAAAACGAAGTATTGGACCATTTGGTTTTGCGGTTATTTGGGTAGGGATGGCAATTGTACTGGCGGCATTTGCCATTGGCGGGGGAGGGATTATAAACCTTCCTTTAGGTATGGTTATCTTAGCAACAATCATCGGTTCAGTAGCTATAGGAATTCTTATGACGATTATTGGCGATATAGGGGTGGAGCATGGCCTATCGTTTCCTGTTTATATGAGGGCTCCATTTGGAACGATTGGGACACATATTCCTTCTATTGTAAGGGGGGTTACTGCCGCTTGCTGGTTTGGAATTAACACGTATTTTGGATCGACTGCCATTAATGCCATATTAAATTTATTATTTGGCTTTGACAATTGGCTAGTATGCTTTTTTCTCTTTGCTGCATTGCAATTATTAAATACTTCATTAGGGATTAAATCAATTGAACGATTTGCTGATTTGGCGGCACCTATTATTATCCTCATCTCATGCTGGATGTATGTCTCTTTATCTGATAAAGCCATTGCAGATGGAAAGGATGTGTGGACTTGGGTGGAAAGCCCTGTAACAGGGGGAGCTGCTTTTACAGCATTTATGGTCATTGTCATGAGCAATATGGGATTTTGGGCAACATTAGCTGCCGATATGCCTTCTCTCTCTCGTTTTTTTAAAGCACCAAAAGAAGAAAGAAATTGGTTTAAAAGAAATAAAACACAGCTACTAGGAAGCATTGTTGTAATGCCGATTGTGAATACATTTATGATTATCATTGGTGCAGTATCCTATATGGCTGTTTCTAACGCAGATCCTGTCGTTGCTTTGCAAGAAGCTGCAAGTGGTTTCGCATTAGGAATCTTATTATTAATGATTGTTCTTGCACAGTGGTCTACAAATACATCTGCTAACGTTATACCAGCAGCCACTATTTTTTCAAATGTAGGTGGACCAAAGATGCCTTTTTGGGTAGGCGTGGTGATTGCAGGAATTATTGGTGTCATTGCACAGCCATGGAGTTTATTTGAAGTATTAAATAGTGCCCTGCTTGTTATCGGCGGAATTTTAACATCCATTGTAGGAATCTTGTTTGCAGATTACTATCTTTTAAGAAAAAGAAGGGTAAATGTCATCGATTTATATGAACCAGATGGACAATTTCGATATATGAAAGGAATAAATCTTGCTGGATTCATCGCTTGGATTGTTGGTGGAGTGCTGGCAAATCTTCTTTCTTCTTATTCTTCCATCGTTGGTTTTGTTGTAGGATCAGGGCTTTATTATGTATTGGCAAAATATTGGTGGTTTAAAAAATATCCACAAGCAGAAATAGAGGATCCTTGTGATGAAAAATATTTAGGTATCACGGTAAGTCATGACTGGTATATTGATGGAGCAGAAGAGGAAGCTACAGAAATAGAGGATGCAATGGTGGAAAGAGTTTAGTTACTAGAATGTAATTGGAAATATTTAAACAGCGACAGTAAGTGAATGGGAAGCTCCCCTGCTTGAAGTAGATTTATCTTGAATAAATAATCATGTTGAATCCCGTGAAGAAAGACTTTTTAAAAAGGAGGAGTTAGATGTCCGATTATCAGAAATTCTTACATGAGCGTGACCAAATAGATTATTTAATTTCGGACGGCTATCGAATAAAAAGTATATTAGAAGATTTAAATGGTGCGATGGTTCAACTAGAAAAACAGGATAGAATTAATCGACTAGTAGAACAGCAAACACTACGAATCCATACGGCTAACGGAAGAAAATACTTTTCTGTGCTTTTACTAGAGCAATTAAAAATGCATCACGCTTCAAAAAGTTAAAAAAGGGAGTGAATCAAGGATGGAGGGCCAAAAAGTATTAATAAATGGTGATCGCTTAAAAGCTTCATTAGAAAAATTTGCAGACTTTGGTAGGACAGAAAATAATGGCGTTACGAGACTTGCCTTGTCAAAAGAAGATGAGGAGGCTAGAAATTATTTTCGCAGCTGCTGTGAAGAACTGGGGATGATCGTAAGTATTGATGATATGGGAAATATGTATGCCCTTTTGGAGGGGGAAGCAGAGCATCCACCAATTGTAATGGGATCTCATTTGGATTCTGTGAAAAAAGGGGGCCGATTTGATGGAGTATTTGGTGTTGCAGCAGGACTTGAGGTCATTACAACGATTGTAGACAATAGCATTAAACCAAGGATTCCGTTAATGCTTGTTAATTTCACAAATGAAGAAGGAGCAAGGTTCGAACCTTCCATGATGGCTTCAGGTGTTATAACAGGAAAATTTGAAAAAGAAATAATGATGAGAAAAAAAGATGAAAATGGCATTACTTTTGAACAGGCATTAAAAGCAATCGGCTATGATGGGGATAAGAAAAACCGATTAACAAAGGCCACAGCATTACTAGAAATGCATATTGAGCAAGGACCAGTTCTTGAAGCAGAGAATCTAACAATTGGCGTTGTTGAATGTGTTGTTGGAATGGTGTGTTATGAAATAACAGTAAGTGGCGAATCGAATCATGCTGGAACGACGCCAATGTCAATGAGAAAAGATGCGCTTTTTGCTGCTAATGATATAATAGCGGAAATAAGAAAGCAGCTTGGAAAATTAGATAGTGAATTAGTTTTTACGATAGGCAGAATGAATACATATCCTAATATTCATACTGTTATTCCCAATAAGGTGATTTTTACAGTAGAGGCTCGGCATAAGGATCCACTTATTATGAAACAAGTGGAAAGTGTTTTGCAAGATTTAGATACTTCTGTTGAACTAGAAGATTGTAGCTTGACGGCCATAAAACTATGGGATAGAAATACCGTCTGGTTTGATGAAAGGATTTTGGAACAAATAGAAGAGTCCGTAAAAACTTTAGGCTACTCCTATAAGACAATGGCAAGTGGCGCGGGACATGATGCTCAATTTATGGCAAGTGTGGTACCTACAGCGATGATTTTTGTACCAAGTATAAAGGGGAAAAGTCACTGTGAGGAAGAACTAACGCCATGGGAGGATTGTGAGAAGGGTGTAAATGTTTTATTAGAAACTGTCTTAAGTTTAGGAAAACAATAGTAAGAGTAAATAGAACGGTAGCGAAATAGTCGAATGATGGTTGGAGGCTGGTCAAAACAATGGCTAGCCTTTTATTTTGACATAAAGGGGACAGCAAAAATGAAAGGGTTCCAATAATAGCTACAGGTGTTCATTATTTTGAAGTGTTTTTCCTGTCATCCAGAAATGATGTTGTTCTATAAAAGGAACGAAAAAAGAAAAAGTAAAAGGATGTGATTGACTTTTAGGCAATTATAATGATAAAATGTTCTTAAATAAGAACGAATGGTGGAGATGAATCCAAAAGTTATTATTTTTTTTGTTCACTTGTTCTTTTTAAAGAACGATTTGTTTTTTAGTAAGACAACTTGATGAAGTCTAACATAGCATTATGAAGAAAAATGAAAGTTGGTGGATTCATTGTCATTAGTAGTAGAAGAGGAAAAAGGTAGTATATCGTTTTTTAGCATGCCTGGTATAAAAAAATCCTATATGAAACCTAGAATTGTAGCACTAATTCCTGCTCACAACGAAGAAAAATCCATTAGAGATTGTTTAGCCGGAATTAATGATCAATTGCTACCAAAAGGCGTAGAGTTAGATGTTTATGTCATCGCAGATAACTGTACAGATCGCACGGAAGAAAAGGCAATAAAGGCAGGCGAAGAATTCGGCTTAAATCTAAAAGTGATTATTACGGAAGGAAATAAACTTCGGAAGGTTGGCGCTTTAAATAGCGGATGGAAATTATTGTATGGGGATATTATGGATTTCTATAATATTCAATTAACCGAATCGCAAGAATTATATAAACAAAGTATTAAAGCGATTCTTGGGATGGATGCAGATAGTCGTTTAGCCCCTAACTGTTTAAAATATCTATGGGAAGGGTTGATGAGTGGCCGCAACATTGGTGGAGTTATGGCTAAATATACAATGCGTATGCCGAAAAAGAAGAGCTTATTAAGCAAACATGATGTCTATTATGAAGAAAAGATAGCTAGCGGTGAGTACGGTGGTCCCATTAGTAGATGGTGGACACATCAGCAAAAACAAGATATGGCAAGCTGGCTATTAGATCTTCAGTATCATGGTGGCAGCACATATGTACTTGGAGGTCAAGCAACCTTATTTCGACCAGAAGCATTGCAAGAAGTAGTAAACCATAATAAATTAGATGGCCCATGGCAGAATGATAGTGATGTAGAAGATATGCTACTTACTTGGCAATTGCAAAAATCGGGATGGAAGACGCTTATTAGTCCAAAGGGCCGCTGCTTTGTAGATGCAATGCGCTCGTACCATACTTTTAGGGAACAACGAAATAAGTGGAATTCCGGAACGGTTGAATTGCTTACAAATAAAGATTTAAGTATTCAGACGCGACACAAGGGGAAAATTTGGCGAAACCAACTAAAGTCATTTTCGGATTTAGTAATACGTGTCCTCTTTGTCATTTTATTAAGTGTTGCATTAGCGACAGATCAATTTTATTGGTCCTGGATATGGTTAACACCAATAGTACTGGCATCTATTCTTAATACGGTTCTTGCTATCAAAACACCGATGCATCGGACAATAGATGTCATTTTTGCGGCACTATTGATTGCTCCCGAAGTTTATTTATGGGTGAATTTAATGACTTTTAGTCAGGTGTGGCTGCAAAAGCTATCTGCTAATAAGAAAGACGGATGGGCAAATCAATATGCTGCCGAGTCAGGAAAAACGCGAAGCAAATTAGCCCAAGGAATCTTGCTTGGAACAATAACTATTTTAATTATCGGCTATATATGTTTTTCTTATCGTGATTTTCTAACAAGTGAGGCTGTTCAACAAGCAATTAATCCATATTTGATGGGTGGTTGGATAACATTAACATACTTGACTATTTTAAAATCTTTCATGATGGCTTATCAAATTTGGACATTGCGCGGAAGACATACAGCTTAAGATTTAATGGAGAAACGTTTAGATAGATTATCTAAGCGTTTTTTTTTGCTTATATGGAGAGGTAAATTCCTATTTTAGACTCCGCAAAATGGTAATAAAACCACATCTAAATAACAGGAAAAAAGAGTGACCACGAAAAATGATTGGTTAAAAATCGAGGAGGGAATCACCCGTCGTTTGCAGCTTTCCTTTATTTTTAATAAGGATTTGTTTATTTCCGATCAACGTAAGAATTCCTTTATCCGCAAACTTTGCAAGTTTTCGACTAATTGTTTCTCTTGTTAAACCTACGTAACTAGAAATCTCTTCTCTTGTAATGGGAAGATTAATCAGAATAGCATTTTGTTTCTCTGTCCCAAAAATTTCACAAAACTCTAGAAGCATATTTGCAATTCTAACTTCAGGGTCTTTTGTCGCTAATGTTCTCGCTAAGTCCTCTGTATGGGCTAAGCGCTTTGTGATTGTTTTTAGAAATTTGAAAGAGATGTCAGGATTATTTGCCATAATTTGATCAAAATCTTGTTTCTTTAAAAGGCATATCTTTGTATCTTCTACTGCATAGCCGCTCAAGTTCATAACCGTATTGTCATGAAAGAGATTTTGTTCTCCAAAGAAATCACCAACTGTTAATAAATGGACAATTTGTTCTTTCCCCTGAACAGTTAATTTAGATAATTTTATTTTTCCACTATGAATAATATAGAGGGAAGTTGATTTTTCCCCTTCCTCTATAATTCTTTCGCCTTTTTTAAAGACTTTATGATGGACAACGTCAGTTATTTTTTGAATTTCTAGTTCGGATAAAGAATGGAAAATTGGCACACGTTTAGGACAAGGCTCATTCGCATATGGTTGCATATAAACACCTCAGTAGAGTTTGTGTATTTTTTCACAATTAATAATGTGAATATCTGAATAAATTATAACAAGGATTGATATGTGATTTCAATCCTATTTTGCTTTGCTTTTTTCTCCTATACTGAAGCTATTCTAAAAAAGGAGAGTGTCAAAATGAATACCATTTTTACAGAGGATACAAAAACAGGTGATATTATTATTAAGTTTCCAGCTGCGAGTAAGCTATTTAAAGAATATAAAATTGACTTTTGCTGTGGAGGGAACCGTCCAATTGGCGAAGTTATTAATTCCTTACAGCTTGAAGAGAAGGATTTAATAAAAGTGCTCAATATTATGTACGAGCAAATGCAAGCAACAGAAGAAGTGGATTGGATGAATATACCGTTAACAGATTTAGTAAACCATATCATTCGCCATTATCATGCACAAACAAGGGATTTACTAGAAGAGTTATCTGCATTTGTGAGTAAAGTATACCGTGTGCATGGAGAAAGAGACACCCATTTGAAAGAAGTATATACCCAATTTTTCTTATTAAAAGATGAATTAGAGCAGCATTTGCTTGGAGAAGAGCAACGAATTTTTCCAAAGATAATGGAATATGATTTAAATAAATCACTTGATATTCTTGAAGAAGCAAGAGCAGAAATTAGTATATTAGAAGAGGAGCATGAAGGGGCAGGAGATATACTGAAAAAAATCCGTCAAGCTACAGAAGATTATTCCATTCCTGTGAATGCATGCAATACCTACAGATTAACCTATTTAAAATTGGAAGAATTAGAAAGCCTAACATTTGATCATATTCATTTAGAGAATAATGTATTGTTTAGAAGGTTATAAAAATCTAAGAAAATATGAGGAGAACCCTCTTTCATTATATTTTTAACCTAGCGCCTCTCCTTTCCATACGTATTTTTATATACGATATGGTAAAATGTGTATGAATAGGAGAACGAAAGGACGGGATGTTTGCGTGAAAATTGGTTGGATTGGATTAGGAAATATGGGAATTCCAATGGCTTTAAATTTAGTAAAGGCTGGATATGAATTAACATTTTATAATCGTACACCAGATAAGGGAGAGGAACTGGCTGAACTAGGTGCTAAACAGGCGACTTCTTTAACAGAATTAGTTAATCAAAGTGATGTCATTTTTACGATGGTATCTGACGATAATGCGGTGAAAAGCATTTATATTGAAAACGGGATTTTATCGCAAGCAGAAGCAGGCAAAGTATTTATTGATGTGAGTACTGTTTCCCCGCAAACATCTCAATTCATATACAACACTGCTTTAGAAAATGGTGTGAAATATCTTGATGCTCCTGTATCAGGAAGTGTTCAGCCAGCAAAGGATGGGAAACTACTAGTTCTGGTCGGCGGAGAGGAAGAAGTGTATGAACAGGTAAAATCGATATTTGAACCGATGAGTAAACTATCTATTTATCTCGGAAATTCTGGAGCTGGCAGTAATGCTAAATTAGCGATCAATCTTTTATTGGGGATTACTGTACAGGGAATTGCTGAATCTGTTCTTTTTGCAGAAAAACAAGGTATTAAGCAGGAGGACATGTTAACCATTATTAATGAGAGTGCGGTCGGAACCGCTATCTCGAAAATGAAAACACCGTCCATATTAAAGAATGAATTTCCTGCTGCATTTGCGCTAAAGCATATGGCAAAAGATTTGCGCTTAGCAAGTGAAACAATGGAATTACAGGCAGTTGGTGCATCTGCCAATAAAACCTACCAGCGTGCACTTGAAAAGGGACTAGGAGAATTAGATGTAATGGCTGTTTTAAAAGAGCTAAAAGGAGATGGATCAACATCGCTTTAATGCGATGTTAGATTCATCTCCTTTACAATTTTTACACTTGTTTCATAGCAGTGAGATTTTCAAGTACATTTATTGCTGCTATAACTTCATCCACCGTATATGAACCCATTAGCTGAAGAGATTCTTTTGGATTAACAGCATGTGCAGCAATTTTATGCAAGGCTTCTGGTTGATTGTCGACAATATTTAACTCGGCTAAATTGGTAGGGAATCCAAGCTTTTGATAATACGATAATAATGCTTCGATTTCGTCTAGGCGATTTTCTAAAGCAAGCTGAACTAAAATGCCAAATGCTACCTTTTGTCCATGAAGGATTGTATGTGTTTCTTCAATAAAGCTTAGTCCGTTGTGGACGGCATGCGCTCCAGACATTCTGCCATATCTTCCTCCAAATCCACCTACTGTTCCTGCTAAAGTGATGACTGCTTCAATCGTTTTAGTAAAGCTTGGTGTAACATTACCTGCTTCACTGTTTTGAACAGCTTCAATACTTTCTTTTAGCAAAATATCGCGGATAAATACAGACTGGCTTAAAGCAGCTTGGACAAATAAAGATTGTGATCTTTCATCGTTCGCATTGCGAATAATAGCTTCTGCTTCATACCACTTTGTTAATGTATCACCAATACCACTTTTTAAATAATCAATTGGTGCATGTATTAAAAAGGAAGGATCGATTAATGTTAAATAACTAGAACGACGATGATAAGCAACTCGTTCAAACACTCCTTCGGGCGAATAAATGACACTTAATGGAGTACTAGCAGCACAGGTTCCTGCAACGGTTGGAATTAATACCACTTCGATATTTAGTTGATTTGCAATAGCTTTAGCCGTATCTAAAACAAGACCACCACCAATGCCGACAATTACATCTGTACCTGTACACGTTTGAGAGATTTGATCTACTGCTTGTTGAGAACTATAGCCTGTATGCTGAATAACTTGCCAATCAATAGGAATAGAATCAACATATTGTGAAAATGCTTGAAAAGACTTATAGCCTGTTATAATAGTAGGAGATTGAAAAGGAGACAGAAAACTACTTAATTCCTTTAGAATTCCTTCTTTACAAATGTATTGATTAGGACCACTTCTAACGATATCCTCTGGTTGAATTTGCATGTTTTTTCCTCCTTACAATAATCCAATAGTAATAAATTCTATTATTCTAAAAATTATACAACTTTTGAGAACCGAAAAGTAGATATTCTTATAAATTTCATAAAGAAAGAAGAGTGCTTGAGAAATTTGCTATAGTAAAGAGAAGAATCTTTCTGTTTGGGGGAGTCCTATGATTATTTGGATTAATGGAACATTTGGTTCAGGAAAAACGACAACAGCCTATGAGTTAGAAAAAAGAGTAGAAAAAGCATTTGTTTTTGATCCAGAAAGCTTTGGATATGTATTGATGAAAAATATCCCTAAGTCCTTACAAAAGGAAGACTTTCAAGATTTTCCTATTTGGAGAGAAACAAACTATTCCTTATTAAAGCAAATCGCCATAAATTATGAAGGGATCATTATTGTACCGATGACAATCACAAATGAAGAATACTTTCACGAAATTCTCTCTCGATTACGGAAGGATCAAATACGTGTTAAGCATGTTACACTTATGGCATCGAAAGCTACCATTAAAAAAAGGTTACGGAGCAGATTAGAAGGAGAAAATTCTTGGGCATACAAACAAGCAGCAGTTAGATTACAGCAGCTACAAAGACCATTATTTAAAGAACATGTAGAGACAGATGATTTAACTGTAGAGGAAGTCTTAGAGAAAATTGCACAAGTTACAGGTTTAAAACTGAAAGAAGAGAAAAGAAGTCTACTTAGAAAAAGAATGGATCGATTCTTGATTAAGCTAAAAAGAGATTAGCTTATTTAAGTAAAGGTAAATAAATTAAATGAATAATGGTGGTATAAATTGAAAGATATTATTTTTCGTTTATTAGATTTTATTAATAATTACAAAACAAAAGATACAAATTATTTCATTGCATTAGCTCTATTAAAAGATGTGCATCATATTGCTAGTATGAATATCAGCATTTTGGCAGAATCCTGCTATACCTCGCCAGCCGCAATTACGAGATTCTGCAAGAAAATTGGCTATGCCTCTTTTCAAGAATTTAAAGATATAGCAAAAAATGATAGGCTAGAAAATCCAGTGGATGAATATATTGATTATGGATTACAAGGGAATGAAGTTGGCGCAGAACTTCAAAAACAGTTTTATCAAAAAATGGTAGAGTGGCTTGACACAATGGAAAAAGGGATGGATGTGGCGAATGTGAGGAAGATTTTAGACGTTATTCATCGTTCTAAGAAGGTTTCTTTTTTGGGAACCCAGTTATCACAAGCAATGGCCCAAGACTTCCAATATCGTTTAGTAAAGTATGGGAAGTTTATTCATGCCTTTTCAGATATACAAGAGCAAATGGAGGATGTAGCAGAATTAGACGAACATTCTGTTGCAATAATCACAAGTCCTTCTGGAAGGTTTATAGAAGGAAATAGGGAGTTGATCCAATCTATCCAAAGGAGTAAAGCAAAAATAATAATCATTACTCATAATGAAAAGGTTCCATTTATTGACACAGCTGATATAGTATATCGACTCCATGGAAAAACATATGATCGAACTGGTTTCTCCTCTGAACGATTTGGTCTTATGTACTTTTTTGATTTTGCCATTGGATTTTATCAAAAGCTTTATCCGGTTAAGCGTACAAAATAATTTGGTGTAATGGGAGAATTGTGCGTTATTACTGTGGAAATAGGGTAATTTCTTTGCTTTGACCTGCAATTTTTAAATTGGTACTATGAGTACGAGGTGACATAATGATGGAAAAAAATTTTCAAGCAGTCGTAGTTGATAATAAAGATGGTAATTTTTCAGTAGAAACAAAGCAAGTTTTTTTAGAAGATTTATCTTCTGGTGAAGTAGTTATCAAGGTTCATTATTCTGGAGTGAATTATAAAGATGGACTTGCTAGTACACCTGATGGGAAAATTGTCCGCTCCTATCCCCATATTCCAGGAATTGATTTGGCAGGTACTGTCGTTTCCTCAGAAGATAGCCGTTTTAAAGAAGGAGATCAAGTCATTGCGACTAGCTATGAAATTGGTGTATCTCATTCTGGTGGTTATAGTGAATATGCTCGTATTCCAGCTGATTGGATCGTACCACTGCCAACAGGATTAAGCCTGAAAGAAGCGATGATTGTCGGAACAGCAGGATTCACGGCAGCTCTTTCTGTGCAACGGTTATTGGATAATGGGATGAACCCAGAAAATGGACCTGTATTGGTTACAGGTGCAACTGGTGGTGTAGGTAGCTTCGGTGTTGCCATGCTTTCTAAATTAGGCTTTAACGTTGTTGCAAGTTCAGGAAAGAAAGAGGCAGAAGACTATTTAACAAGCATCGGAGCATCAAGTGTCATCGGAAGAGAAGACGTGTATAACGGCAAGATAAAAGCAATGGACAAGCAGTTATGGGCTGGAGCAGTTGATCCTGTCGGTGGAGAATCATTGGCAGCTATTCTTAGTAAAATAACCTACGGGGGATCAGTTGCAGTAAGTGGTTTAACAGGTGGAGGAGCTGTGCCGACAAGTGTATTTCCATTTATCCTGCGAGGAGTAAATCTCCTTGGAATCGACTCCGTTTATTGTCCAATGGAGAAAAGACAAAAAATCTGGGAGCGAATCGCAACTGATTTAAAGCCAGAAGCTCTTACTTCTTTTATATACAAAGAAGTAACTTTAGAGCAACTTCCTAATGAACTGCCAACTATTTTAGAAGGCGGAATAACAGGAAGAATCATTGTTGCTGTAGTATAAAAAAAGGTGAGGCTGTTCTTACGGAATAGCCTCTAAAAAAGGATGAGTCCAATTATTATGCTTTACAAACCTCGTACAGTATCTCCAGAAATATTCGTTTTAAATTCCTTGAATAAGCGGTTGGAACTTAGTGCGAATGAAAAACAATATTTAGTTAATTTGCAAAAAGGTTTTGAAGGAGAAAAAATGTTTGATAGCTTCACGGAAAAACTTATAGAAAATGGCTATATCATCCATGATTTATTGCTCCAAACGAACAATAACATTTTTCAGATTGACTCCACAATCATCACATTAGAAGAAATTCATCTTTTTGAAATAAAGAATTACGAAGGAGATTATTACTATCAAAATGATCGCATCTATACGATGAATCATAAGGAAATCAGTAATCCATTAAATCAAATAAGAAGGAATGAAACACTATTTCAACAAATACTTCAAAAGCATGGTTTGGAGAATAAAACAATCACTTCCTCTGTTGTTTTTATAAATCCTGAGTTTACCCTATATCAAGCACCATTAACGTTACCTTTTATTTTTCCAACACAAATCCAGCGATATTTAAAAAGAATAAATCATCATTCCCAAAAGACAAACAAATCTCAGAAGCAACTAGCTGAAAAATTAACATCGTTGCATATTAATAAGTCCCCTTTTTCAAAATTACCTCCATATGAATTTAAAGAATTAAAGAAAGGGATTTTCTGCGAAGTGTGCAACTCATTCGAAGTAGCAGAAGCAGGAACGAATGTACTTTGCAAAGAATGTGGCCATGAAGAAGCATTCGAAAAGGTGGTATTACGAAATGTAGAAGAACTTAAGATACTTTTCCCAAATGAAAAAATAACAACACCCCTATTATATAATTGGTGTAGAATCATTGCTTCGAAGAAAAGGATCCGGAAAATATTAGAAAAGCATTATAAGCTAATCGGAAACAATCGTTGGAGTTATTTTGAATAATTATTGAAAGAATGATTAAGTTTATTGTTCTTGAGTGGGAAAGAAATAGAGACAGTCTGCCCCCCCTTTTTTTTAAAAAAGAGAATTGGAAGGGAATAGAGAGCGCCTCTCTGAGCCCGAAATCCAGCAAAAGAAGGTGCAAAGGTAACAGAGAAAGCGTCTCTAAGCCCGAGATCTGGAAAAAGGAGTAGCAAAGGTAAAAGAGAGCGCCTCTCTGAGCCTGAAATGCAGCAAAAGAAGGTGCAAAGGTAACAGAGAGCGCCTCTCTGAGCCCGAAATGCGGAAAAAGGAGTAGCAAAGGTAAAAGAGAGCGCCTCTCTAAGCCCGAAATCCAGCAAAAGAAGGTGCAAAGGTAACAGAGAGCGCCTCTCTAAGCCCGAAATGCAGCAAAAGAAGGTGCAAAGGTAACAGAGAAAGCGTCTCTGAGCCCGAAATGCGGAAAAAGGAGTAGCAAAGGTAACAGAGAGCGCCTCTCTAAGCCCGAAATGCAGCAAAAGAAGGTGTAAAGGTAACAGAGAGCGCCTCTCTAAGCCCGAAATGCAGCAAAAGAAGGTGCAAAGGTAACAGAGAAAGCGTTTCTGAGCCCGAAATGCGGAAAAAGGAGTAGCAAAGGTAACAGAGAGCGCCTCTCTGAGCCCGAAATGCAGCAAAAGAAGGTGCAAAGGTAACAGAGAGCGCCTCTCTAAGCCCGAAATGCGGAAAAAGGAGTAGCAAAGGTAACAGAGAAAGCGTCTCTGAGCCCGAAATGCGGAAAAAGGAGTAGCAAAGGTAACAGAGAGCGCCTCTCTAAGCCCGAAATCCAGCAAAAGAAGGTGTAAAGGTAACAGAGAGCGCCTCTCTAAGCCCGAAATGCGGAAAAAGGAGTAGCAAAGGTAACAGAGAGCGCCTCTCTAAGCCCGAAATGCGGAAAAAGGAGTAGCAAAGGTAACAGAGAAAGCGTCTCTAAGCCCGAAATGCAGCAAAAGAAGGTGTAAAGGTAACAGAGAACGCGTCTCTGAGCCCGAAATGCGGAAAAAGGAGTAGCAAAGGTAACAGAGAGCGCCTCTCTAAGCCCGAAATGCAGCAAAAGAAGGTGCAAAGGTAACAGAGAGCGCCTCTCTAAGCCCGAAATGCGGAAAAAGGAGTAGCAAAGGTAACAGAGAGCGCCTCTCTGAGCCCGAAATGCAGCAAAAGAAGGTGCAAAGGTAACAGAGAAAGCGTCTCTAAGCCCGAAATCCAGCAAAAGAAGGTGCAAGGTAACAGAAAGCGCCTCTCTAAGCCCGAAATCCGGAAAAAACAGTAACCAACGTAACAGAACCCCCATATCTAAGCCCTCACACAACCACAACCAGAATAAAACAGAAGGCAACGTAACAGAGCCCCACAATCTCCCCACAATCTCCCCACAAACAAATTATTGGAATAAAACACCAAATAAATGGATAATCTAATTAAAAAACTAAAAATGTAGGTTGTTTATGAATAGAAAACAAATAGTTATGGATGGTTTATTCCTCACTTCTTTACTAGCTATCGTTTATTTAACAATGTTTCCCAATATGTATTTAGGAACTGGCATCGCCAAAGGGGGACATAATTTTACACCCTTTTTGATGATAACGGAGATTTTCCTAGATGGTAGTGTATTTTCTGCTATTGTAAATAATATTGGAAATATCGCTATGTTTATTCCATTTGGATTACTTTACCCGTTAACCTTTCCGAAAAAAAGTTCGTTTCTCCCCGTGCTATTAGCGGGAGCAGGGCTTTCATGCTCTATTGAAATGATTCAATGGTTTATGGAAAATAGATGGAGTGATATAGACGATTTGATTTTAAATACATTTGGGACTGTATTGGGATACGGAATATATCAAGGAATTAGGAGAATGAAGAAAAGAATTTCTATATTTCTTTGAAAAGTCTTGCAAAGTTGGTTTTTAAAAAAACGGCATGCCTGTATAATACAGGTATTAGCTGTTTTTTTATTTATCCATATTCATGGAATAATTACTCTCCTCATTAGGAGAAACAAATGTTTTTTTAGGAAAACGGACCATTAGAAGCGATAAGTATGCTGCTTTTTATTTACTATTAATGTAGCGTTTTTATATATGTTTTTGATAAATTTGCAGTAAATTCCTATTAAAGAGAAGAAAGGGGAGAGGATAATGGGAAAAAGCCTGATACAGCAGCAAATAGTAACGAAGGATAGTAAAGGTTTTTTTCTTTCCAGTGAGGGTGCTGATACAATAGTCATTTCGCCAAACGTTGATGAAAGCTTCGTGAAAAAATATCTTAATCCCATTAGTACCTATCATATGCCGAGTGAATTAAAGAAAAGCGGTGATAAAGAAATAGACGCCTATCCGCCGCTATTTACCATGATTCAGCCTGAGTCAGGTGAATTCGTTATAGGAAAATCTAATTTTGCACCTGCAGAAAGCTCGAAGCAAAAGAATCGTCTTTTTGTACATAATTATATTATTCCGGCAAATAGAAAAGAAGAATGGATCCTTCAGCCTTCCCAAATTTTTCATATTGATCAATTTTATGGTTTGGAAGATATGGAAAATCTAAAGGGGGAACTAGAAGAAATCGACCATATACCTTATAAAAACGAAAATATATATGCTAAAAAGCAAGAACTGTTTCATGTTTTACAGTTGGATGAAAAGAAATATAAGGAGCTGCTGTGTGCGTGTATTACTGCAGTTGCTGAAAAGAAAAGAGTCTATATATCGTTTCAGGCTCCACCTAACATGCAACATAAATATGCCATGTGGCTATTGGAGTTACTATTTCTATATATGCCCTATGAAACAAGAAAACTGTTTGGAGCAACCACATTTCATAATGAACCGGAGATTATCGAAAATATCCATGTTATGTTTGTAGAACAAGGATCGATTCGTCTACGAAACAGAGCGGTGGAAAATCAATTTACATTTGATTTAAGTCAGCATAAAAGCAGTGGATTAACCTTTAAGGAAGAAGAACATGATTATCTCCATTTCGCTTATGAAGCACTTCAGACTGCCACGGAGCTTGACGAGTTTTTCATATACTGTGAGCGGGCCTTACAAGGATTAGATCAGCAAAAGAAACTAACTATTCAAACATATGATGATTTATTTCTGCTGTTTTATATGGAGAAGCTAGATTACTATTTTTATGAAAAGGATAAAGTAGGCACTTTACAAATGCTGTTAGCTTTTCTTCAAAAAAATCATCGAGAAAAAGTGGAATTGGTAAATATATTCACACACTTGCTTCAAAGAGAAGAAAGAATGAAGGATGCTTCCATTGTACAGGATTATTTGAGATTCGTTTTGGAAATTCAAAAGGCAGTAGAACATGTAAATGTTGTTGACTTTATAGTGAAAAGCCTTGCTTACTATGAAGGAGAAGCTATCTGTCAATCGCTATGGGGGATTTTAGAAAAATACCCAGACATTTATCAGCAAGTTTTATCTTATATGAGTGATATTTTTTCTTACGCTGAGATGATGGAAGATTACTTAAAGGATAAATTTAGCTTTCAACATTCATTAGCAGATGTATTGATTAATATAAAGAGCTTATTAAATGTTAATTCCTCTTTTGAACATAATGCAATTTTCTTAAAATTAACGAAAAATAGACTAGTGTATGAAGTCAAAAAAAGTAGTCATCCTATTTCTGTCGTTTTTGAAGTAATTACATACTTTGAACGATCCATTCCATTTCAAACATATAAACGAATGGCTCTGCCAGATGTAAAGGCACAGCTTTTGGTGCAATTACAGCTAGAAAAAGTGAATCTAGTAGATGTGAAAAATTTTGGGGAAATATTTTTACTAGATAAAGAGGAACATAGCTTTGAAATTAAAGGCTGGGAGAAGGAGAAATTTGAGGTGTTAGAGCTGCTGTATACCTACTTCTATCTTCCTATTGAACAAACACAACATGTATTTCGGATGGCGAGTACACCAATCAAGGCGAAAGCAAGTGATTTGGCACAGGAGATTATCAAAGACAATGGCCTTTTTAAACCATATGAACGTTTCCTCCTTTTGTTCCCAGGCGGAATGGAAGGGGTGGAATTTCGCCAAGTATTTTCGAATATAGCCATCTATGGATCAGAGGATGAAATGCTTGATTATATAGAATGGTCTCTAAAAAAATATGGGACAAGTCCAAGATTTAGCCATGCTTTAAAGGACTATTTAATAACAGATCGAAACTCCATATGGAAGAAAAAAGACATGAAAAAAGAATTAACAAGTATCCGGTCACAATCATTGAAGAAGTTATTAAAAGAGGTGCGTGAGCAAACGGCAAATCCAGGAGTAAGGTTTTTTCGAAAATATGGTGTACTATTAATCGTACTTGTCATTTTGGGAGTCGTTGGTTATTTTTATGTGAATTAATCGAAAAAAAGGAGTATCTTTTAAAAAAGGATGCTTCTTTTTTATAGAGTCTATTCCATTAATAGAGTAATTTTAGGAATGGAGTTTCATCAAGTGGAATTATCCAAAATGTTTGTTATGATAAAAAAAACAGACGAGAAAGGAGAATAGAAATGCAATATATTAATGGAGAATGGTGTCAGGCAACCACAGGAAAAACCTATCCAGTCTATAATCCAGCTACCGGTGAAGTTATTGAACAGATAGCAAGAGGTGGAAAGGAAGAGGGGAATTTAGCAATCGATGCAGCAAAGAATGCTTTGCCTTCATGGTCAAAGAAAACAGCTAAAGAACGCGCTTTTTATCTGAAAACAGTATCGGAAAAGTTAAGGGAGAGAATAGATCATCTCGCAACCATTATTACGACGGAAATGGGGAAACCAATAGCAGAAGCGAAGGGAGAAGTGAACTTAGCTGCTGATTATTTGGAATGGTATGCTGAAGAAGGAAAACGAATCTATGGGGATACAATTCCTTCCAGTTCTGAAACAAAGCGAATCATTGTGCTAAGACAGCCAGTTGGCGTCGTTGCTGCCATTACGCCATGGAATTTTCCAATTGCCATGCTTGCTCGAAAAATAGCGCCGGCTCTTGCTGCTGGCTGTACAGTTGTCTTAAAGCCTGCTGAATCTACGCCTTTAACAGCAATTGAGGTAATGAAGATATTTCATGAAGTAGGACTGCCAAAAGGTGTGTTAAATTTAGTCCACGGGGAAGCAGCTCCAATTGGCGAGGCGATGATGGAAAGACAAGAAGTAAGAAAAATAACCTTTACAGGATCCACTAAGGTTGGAAAAGCACTTGCAGCAAAAGCTGCAGCTACCATGAAAAAGATATCAATGGAGTTAGGGGGACATGCTCCTTTTATCATTTTTGAAGATGCCGATTTAGAAAAAGCAGCAGAAGGAGTTATTGCAAGTAAGTTTCGTAATGCTGGCCAGACGTGTATATGCACAAATCGTATTTATGTCCAGAGAACTATTGCAGAGCGTTTCTCCGAAATATTGGTAACGAAAATGGACAAATTAGTAGTTGGGAATGGTCTACAGCCAGAAGTAACAATTGGACCACTAATTAATGAAGCTGCAGTAGCTAAAACAGAGGACCATATTTCTGATTCTGTTAAAAAAGGCGCAAAAGTAGTATATGGGGGAAAGAAACCTACAGGGGAAGTCTATAAAAAAGGACATTTCTATGAACCGACCATTTTATTACATGCTACCCATGAAATGAAAATCGCAACAGAAGAAACATTCGGACCAGTCGCGCCAATTTTTGAATTTGATACAGAAGAAGAAGCATTACATCTTGCCAATGATACGTCGTATGGATTAGCGGCTTATTTTTATACAAAAGATGTATCTCGTGTCTTTAGAATGTCTGAAAAACTAGAATACGGAATAATTGGCATTAATGATCCGGTACCAACAACGGCACAAGCCCCATTTGGAGGAGTAAAGGAATCAGGAGTAGGTCGTGAAGGTGGAAGATATGGTTTAGAGGACTATTTAGACTATAAATTTCTTTCCTTAGAATTAGAGCTTTGATTTGTTTGATAGGGGGAAAATTCATTATTCAGGCTATGCCAACAAACTAGATGAAACAGCCTCTTTAAAAAAATAGAGTAAGAAATTCTGACAAAAAGGAAGAAAGTTGTACAATGATATGATATTATCCAATAAACAGAATATTCACTATTTTAATAAGTGGATAGATCACGTTTTGCTTGTATGATGTGAGCATTTGGTCGACAAAGGAATCGCTCATTCATTCTGCTATATCTATTGGGGGTGATAATCATTTTAGTTGATCAACTACCAAGAACACTAGGAGAATTGAAGCAAAGCATCATGAGGGAAAACAATCTTGTGAATCAATTGATTTTCAAAGTTGGTCTTACCGAACAGCAGATTAGTTTAATGGATAATAAAATTATTATTATTGCTAAGCATAAACGTATTCCTGTACTAGAAATAATAGAAAGTTCAAGTGATAACCTTGCGGAGATCATTGATCGTCTATTAATTGATAAATACAAGGAACTGCTTTTGCGTAATTTAGAAGAAAAACTGCACTTTAATGTGCAGCTAATATTAAAGGACTATGATTCCATGAGAGAAATTAGTGGAACAATTATTTTGTTGGAAAACAAAATTGAATCCTATTTGGCTGGTTAAATGAACTCTATTTAAGAGAGCAGGAAAACCGTCAGAATTAGACTGAGCGATTACGCTCGGTAAATTCTGGCGGTTTTTTTATTTGGAAAAAGCAAGTGTATATATAATGGCAATTCAAAGGAAAGAAGGGAGTTTCACTATGTATAAACTAGAGGTTCGCCAAACGAATAAAATTTTTAAAAAAGAAGGGAAAGAGGTTGTTGCCTTAAAGGATGCCAATTTAAAAATCGAAGAAGGAAAATTTATCAGTTTAATTGGTCCGAGTGGCTGTGGAAAATCGACGTTATTTAATATAATTGCAGGGCTTATTAAGCCAACGACAGGTGAAGTGCTTCTCGATGGCAAGAATATCGTCGGAAAAAATGGAAATGTAGGCTATATGCTTCAAAAAGATTTGCTACTACCTTGGAGAAGTATTTTGCAAAATGTGATATTAGGACTGGAAATCAAGGGAGTTACCAAGAAAGAGGCGATCGAAAGAGCAATGCCCCTTCTGCAAAAATATGGCTTAGGTGGGTTTGAACATCATTATCCAGATGAATTATCTGGCGGCATGAGACAAAGAGCAGCATTATTGCGAACCCTTTTATACGATCAAGATATCATTTTGCTTGACGAACCTTTTGGTGCCTTAGATGCACAGACTCGGTTGCTGATGCAAACATGGCTTCTTAATATTTGGACTGATTTTAAGAAAACGATTCTTTTTGTAACCCATGACATAGATGAAGCGATTTATTTGTCAGATGAGATTTATGTTCTATCTCCGAGACCTGGACGGATTAAGGAAAAGGTAGATGTACATTTATCAAGACCACGAAATGAACAAACGTTATTACAACCAGCATTTATTGATTTAAAACAGCATTTATTTGCTTTATTAAAGCAAGAAGTAGTCTTAGAAAAATAAATTTACATAAAGGAGGAGTTAGACATGCGTGACAATCCAGAGCAAATCATATTGCCGCATAAGGTGAAAGTGAAAGAGATAGACTCATCCATTCTTATTGAGGATGAAGAGCTAAAGGAAAGAAGAAGGAAACGGATTACGCTTATTGGGCAGCTCTTAATCGGTATTTTTGGCTTTGTTCTTTGGGAGTTGTTTGCAAAGTGGAAAATCATTGATGCTTATTACTGGAGCAGCCCATCGATCATATGGGAAACAGGCCTTATTGCTTTTACGGAAGGGACTTTATGGAGCGACCTCCTATATACATCAGGAGCAACGATATTAGGGTTTCTATTTGGGACTTTTTTTGGGGCATTACTTGGATTATCCTTCTGGTGGTCCTACTTTTATTCCAGAATAGCGGAGCCTTATTTAATTGCTTTTAACGCCATTCCGAAATTAGCATTGGCTCCGGTATTAGTCATTCTTTTTGGAATTGGTTTTAGTTCAAAGGTTGTTTTGGCATTTATGATGACGGTTATTGTCACAGCCATTGCGGCACATAGTGGAGTGAAGAGTGTTGATTCTGATTTAGAAAAAATGCTTTTTTCTTTAGGAGCCAAAAAACATCATATTTTTGCGAAAGTCGTTATCCCGTCTGCGATGCCATGGATTGTCAGTAGTTTGAAAATTAATATTGCATTAGCGTTAGCAGGTACAATCGTAGGCGAATTTATTAGTTCTAGACAAGGAATTGGTCGAATGATTTTGTATGCGGGACAGATTATGAATATTAATTTAGTTTGGGTAGGGGTTGTTGTTTTATCCATTCTATCTGTACTGATGTATGTTGGCACCGTATGGGTAGAAAAACGTTTATTAAGAGGACGAAGAATAAGAGGGTAACGATTTTAGGATTAATTAAGGATATAAAAAGTATGCATAGAGGGGGAGAAAAGGAAATGAAAAAAAGTATTTTCTTTAAAGCTGGAATTTATTTGTTGCTTCTTTTAATGATTTTAAGTGGATGTTCCTCATCAGAAGGTACAAGTGGAGAAGAAAAGTCTGAAAGTGGAACAAAAAAGCTTGTTATTGCAGAACCAGTTCACTTAATTGGCTATTTACCATTATATGCGGCGATTCGAGAAGGCTTTTTTGAAGAAGAGGGGCTGGAGGTGGAAGTCATTACAGCAACAGGAGGAGCACATGTTACTTCAGTAGTAAGTGGGGATGCGTGGGGAAATATCGGTGGTCCAGAATCAAATCAGATGGCAAACACAGGTAACTCTGACCCGATTGTTTCTGTAGTAAATGTCGTAAACCGAGCGAATGTCTACCTAATGGCGGATACAGAACAAACAATAACAGATACTAGTAAGGAGAGCCTTGCTGAATATTTAAAAGGTAAAACCATTGCGGCTGGGCGATTTGGTGGAAGTCCCAACCTACTAACTCGCTGGTTATTAATGGATGTAGGATTAGATCCTGAAAAAGATGTCAAACTAGAAGAACCAGCAGATGCTAGTGCTGTCGTCTCTTTAGTGGAATCCGGTCAAGCTGACATCGCAAATGGAGCAGAACCACAAATTACAGAAGGAATAAATAAAGATGTCTGGGCCGAACCATTTTACAGCTTTGCAAGTCTTGGAGATTATCCATATTCTGTTTTAAGTGTCAAAAAATCAACTATAGAAGAAGATCCAGAGACGGTAAATAGCTTTGTAAGTGCTGTTATGAAAGGATTAAAGTTGATTGATGAGGATCATGAATTGGCACTGGAGATCTTAAAACAGGAGTTTCCTTCTACTTCAGAAGATAGCTTACAGGCTTCACTTGATCGAGCTTATGCAGATAGCCTTTGGAGTAAAGATGGATTTATAACGGAAGAAGCGCTTGCGAAACCAATGGAAGTTGTAGAAAAAACAGGCGTTTACACAAATGGCTATAGTTACGATGAGTTAATTGACATGCAGTTTGTAGAGGCACTTTCCCAATAAACGAAAATTGCTTAAAAATACGGTAAAAAGAGTAGAAGTGAATTTGACTTGAAAGGATGAAACAGATGAAGTTGGAATGGAATCCACAACATAGTGCTTTACTAATTGTTGATGTTCAGAATGATTATTGTCATAAAGAAGGATGTTTGGCTAAACAGGATTTGGACGTTTCCATGGTCGAAGAAATGATGCCTAATCTAAAAAATATGATTGCAACTATGAAAGAGGAAAATGTCCCTATTATATATATCCAGACGATCCATGAGAATAGTACGGATTCGGAAACGTGGATTAAACGATTAAAAGGAAAGAATCAAACAAACTTATGTAGAAAGGATACGTGGGGAGCGGAGTTTTATCAATTAGAACCAGATAATGATGATGTTATTGTGATAAAACATCGATACAGTGCATTTATTAATACAAGATTGGATTCCGTACTTAGAGCCTTGAAAATCGAGACACTTTTAATGGCAGGGGTTAGTACAAATATTTGTGTGGAATCAACAGCAAGAGATGGCTTCATGCTTGATTATGATGTTATTTTCTTATCTGACTGTACAGCAGCCTTCTCAAGAGAGGCACACAATATGACATTGCAAACCATCAATCAGTTTTTTGGTACAGTTGTTACTAGTAATGAAGTTATCCAATCTATTCATGCTATACCTGTTGGAAGTGAATGAATTCATTCGAGATTTTGATTACTTTAGTAGTAGTAAAATGTATATAGGAGAGAATGATTCTCTCCTAATATACTCACAATTAAAAATATGCAGATGTTCAACACCACAAAGGATGATTCAAATGACTAAAAACAAGATAAGCTATTTGGAGGTAAGGAATGAGCCAAAAGCAGAGGATAAAAAGTATCAATCGATACTTTTGTTGTTATCTGTATGTACAGGCGCTTTTTTATCTCATTTTTCTGCAGGCTTTGTCAATATTGCTTTAACAGATATATCGATTGATTTTTCTGCAAAGCTATCTATCACACAATGGATTGTCAATGGCTATCTTCTATCCATCATGCTATTTTTACCGCTAATGGGTAAATTAGCTGATCAATTTGGAAAAAAACGTATACATAATATGGGCTATCTTATTTTTGCCGTAGGGGCATGTGGTTCTGCGTTATCATCAAGTATCCCCATTTTAATTATTGCGAGAGTTATCCAAGGTGGTGGTGCTGCCATGTTACAGGCCGTTAATATGGCAATTGTAACAGATGCCTATCCTGAAAAACATCGGGGAAAGGCACTTGGCATTATTAGTACTTCTGTTGGAATAGGTGCTTTATTAGGTCCTTCCGTTGGTGGGTTCTTTATCGAAGCATTTTCTTGGCATATGTTATTTTGGACCGTTGTGCCAATAAGCATCGGAGCCTATTTTTTGGCACAAAAATTTGTGCCGAGGGATAAGAGCTTTCAGAACTCCAGTTTTGATTATAAGGGGAGCATCTATTTTGGGATAGGGATTGTTTCGTTTGTTTTTGTACTTAACTCAATAGGGGAGGGTGTTTATAAGGTATATTTATTAGGAATAGCATGTGTTAGTGTTGCATGTTTTCTTTTCTTTTTTTTCCATAGCAGGAAGGAAGAGCATCCCTTTATACAGCCCTCCATTTTTTCTTCCCCAATCGTTAAAGCAGGTGGGTTGATTTTAATGGCGAGCTATTGTGCAGCGTTTGCTTCTACTGTCATTATGCCGTTTTATTTACGAGGCGTATTAGGATTCTCAGCAGATCAATCAGGACTTTTATTAATGTGTTATCCATTATTTCTTGCAGTACTCGGTCCAATAAGTGGATCATTATCAGACCGATTTGGCGGGGGAAAGGTAGTAGTAATTGGTTTAGGACTATTATGTATGACCATGCTTGGGCTTAGTTTTTTAACACCAGGAACATCTTTAGCAACATTAATTATTTTGTTTAGTTTATTAGGTTTTTCAATGGGGATTTTAACCTCACCGAATTACAGCATTATGATGCTATATGTTCCCCTGCAATATTTGGGAATGATGAGCAGTACGATTGCTTTGCTTCGTAATATCGGAATGGTTATCGGAACAGCACTTGCGATTACCTTTATGAATACATGGCTAGATGGCACGATAACAGATTGGATGAATGATACAAAGCGCTCAGAATTCGAGGCAGTAATGCTAGGTTTCCATTATTTATTTCTACTTTTGTTTATCCTTTTAGTGTTGATTGGTATTTACTTTCTTTATTCTATTTTGCGAGGTAAAGATGATGAAAGAGGTTTTTCTTAAAAAATTATGTGGATTCTTGTGAATTTTGCTTTAATTTTTAATTATATTAGCCAACCTTATGAATATATCAGCCAAAAGCAAGGGGAAATCAGCCCAAATAAAGTTATATCAGCCAAACCAATTCCATTTAGTTCCCCAAAAAAGGAGTATGGAACAGATTGTCCTATACTCCTTTCACCTCATATTTAGATTTCTTCTTTATGATTAAACTGTGATACAATATCCATTAATTCATCGGCCATACTAGATAAAGATTCTGCAGATGCTTTAATTTCTTCCATGGATGCGAGTTGCTCCTCTGTAGAAGCGGCAACCTCTTCTGTACCACTCCCATTTTCTTTAGAAAGAATGGCAATCTCGTTAGCAACCTCCACCACATCTTCAATTTGTGTCGTAATCTTGGCAACTGTTAGGGCAACTTCTTCTATTTCTGGAGCTACTTTTTGCGTATTTGATACAATGATGGAGAAAGATTCAACGGTATTGGTTGATATGCTTACTCCTGTCTTCGCTTTATCCAATGTCTCATTCAACATGGTGACTGCTTCAGATGTATCCTGCTGAATTCCATGTAAGGACTGTGAAATATCTTGTGCAGAAGCTTGTGACTGCTCCGCTAATTTACGAACCTCATCAGCAACAACTGCGAATCCTTTCCCATTTTCCCCTGCTCTAGCAGCTTCAATGGCAGCATTTAATGCTAATAGATTTGTTTGGTCAGCAATATTGCTTATTAATTCAATCATTTTTCCAATTTCATTTGATCGATCAGCCAAGGCGGCAATAATCGAATTGGAACGTTGAACAGAGTCATAGATGAACTCCATTTGATTCAAATTATCATGAACTTGTTTCGTTCCTTTTTCTGCATTTGTAAAAGCAGCTTGTGATAGTGCAGATACATGCAAGGAACGTTCCTTAATTGCCTCCACTCCGTCAAGAATCGAATCTAGGGCGAGCTTGTTATCAGAGATTTTAGCAATGGTATGCTCATTGCTCTCAGCAATAGACTGTATAGAGGACGCGACTGTAGCAGATGCATTACTCGATTGTTCTGCACTTGCAGTTAATTGTTCTGCGGATGCTGCCACAAGAGTAGAGCTATCTGTCATATTGGAAATCATGAGCGATAAATTATCTTTCATTTGCTCAAAAGCCTCGTTTAAATAGTAAATTTCATCTTTTGCTTTAATAGAGAATTTATCTGTATGTAAGTTCCCTTTAGCAACTTTCTGCATATTTGTTTTCAAACTTTGAATCGGCTTCGTAATAAGAGAAGCGTGTAGGAAACCAATAGCTAAAGAAATAGCAGTAACGAAAACACTAAATATCATAACAAATAACATTTTTTGTTTTGAGTGTGTTTGAGCACTTTCAATTTCTGGATTCAAGACATCATTTGTCAGCAAAATATTTAAGGTCTCAGCCTGTTGTGATAAATTATCAGATAATGTAGTAACCTCATCTAAAGCAGTTTGAGAAGGATTATTGCTATTCATCAGTGCGTTAGCCTTATGTGTAAGTTCTTTATTTAAAGTCTTTAATTCATTTAATCGCTTTTCTATTTCTGCATTGGTAGAGATCTTAATCCCATTGTCTACAAAAGTATCAATATTACTGCTTGCTCCATTTACTCTGTTTTTGTAATCAGAGGTTCCATAGACAAAATAGCCTCTTACGTTTGCAATTTGTCTAGCTGCATTTGTGTTGATTTTTTCTGAGATAGAGCGTAATTCTGTAACTGTTTCGATTAAATAATCATATTTTTCTACAGTTTCCTTTGTACTTCTATAAGAATAATAGGACAGAATCATAAATAAAATAGAAACAATCAGAAAACTTGCTAATAATTTCTGCTTAATGGATGTTCTCATGTTATTCTCCTTTCTTTTATAACACGCATAAGATGAAATGGACTTATTAAGCTTTTCAAAAGAATCTAGCAACTTAATGTACATCGCTTTATATCGACGAAAATCCTCTAATTTTTAGTAGAAAAAAAGAAGTCGGAATAAAAAGAAAAGCGGTAATAATTCAATGGAATCATTGGATTTTAGTGTTGCTAACTAAAGGAATGATTTAGGAAAAAGAGGGGTATACAGTAGTATCAATAGATAGAGAGGTGTACATCCAATGGCTAATCCAGATATTACAATGTATTATTTCGAACAAAATAGATATATACCAAATCACCCTTATTTGCCTGCTTTACATTATAAAAGGGCAATGGAGAATAAGGAGGAAAATATAGAAAAAGTTTTTCATTTAAATAATTGGAAAAATAGTTGGACGAATGGAGTTTTTCCATACCATCATTATCATAGCAATGCACATGAAGTACTTGGTATTAAAAAAGGATCTGCTTTATTACAAATAGGTGGGGAAGGTGGATCAAAGCTTATTGTAAAGCATGGAGATATTTTATTGCTTCCAGCTGGAACAGGTCATAAAAAATTATCTGCTTCACCAGACTTTGAAGTGGTTGGGGCATATCCTAATGGAGTAGAGTATAATCTCAAAAAAGACGTGGAGGAGGACTTGGAAGGGGTACAGGAGGAAATCGAAAATGCCGTGTTCCCTGTTGCAGATCCTGTTTATGGGGAAAGTGGTCCTCTTGCAAAAATGTGGAGAAAAAAATAATTTTTTGAAGATAATCTTTATGGAACCCTTATCACTGTAGGTATTAAGGACTACTCAGAGATATTGGTTCCATAAAAGCGCTTTTTAAAAAATCTTTACTTATATACATATTTTAGGTAATGTAAAGATATATCGTCACATTAATTTAAAAGGTGGGAGAACAGCGACAATGGTTTATAAAGAAATCGTAGAAAAGTGGACAAGTTTTGCAGGATTAGAAGCTAACTTAAAGGCGCAACTAACAGAATTACAAACATCTGATAAGTTGCTGGAGGACAGTTTTTATAAGCATTTGGAATTTGGTACTGGCGGTATGCGTGGAGAATTAGGGCCTGGTATTAACCGAATGAATATTTATACTGTTCGTAAAGCAGCAGAAGGATTAGGGAAATACATAGTAGAACAAGGAGAAGAAGCGATGAAACGCGGAGTAGCTGTGGCGTATGATTCCCGTCATCAATCTCCAGAATTTGCTTTAGAGGTTGCGAAAGTAGTAGGGAAGCTTGGAGTTAAATCCTATGTATTTGAAGAACTTCGTCCAACACCAGCATTATCTTTTGCTGTACGCTATCTAAATACATTTGCTGGAGTAGTGATTACCGCTAGTCACAATCCTCCTGAGTATAATGGATTTAAGGCATACGGAGAAGACGGTGGACAACTTCCTCCTGAGGCTGCAGATATCATTATTAAATATGTAAATGAAGTAGAAGACGAGCTTACAATAGATGTTTTAGAAGAAAAAGAGCTATTAGATAAAGGACTATTGACATATATTGGTGCAGATGTAGATGCTGCCTATGTAGAACAATTAAAGACAATTCAATTAAATCGTTTGCCAGAAGCAAAGGATTTAAAAATAGTTTATACGCCATTACATGGTACAGGAAACAAGCCAGTTCGTGCAGGATTAGAAGCATTCGGATTTGAAAATGTAACGATTGTAAAAGAACAGGAATTACCTGATGCTAACTTCTCAACTGTAAAATCGCCAAATCCAGAAGAGCATGCCGCTTTTGAAATTGCGATTCGTTATGGCAAAGAAATCGATGCGGATATTCTTCTAGCAACAGATCCAGATGCAGACAGATTAGGAGTTGCGGTTAAAGATTTAAGTGGAGAATACACGGTTCTAACAGGAAACCAATTAGGTGCATTAATGCTTGAATATCTACTATCAGAGAAGAAAGCGAAAGGCATTCTTCCTGATAATGGTGTTGTAATCAAAACGATTGTAACATCTGAAATTGGGCGCACTGTTGCCAAAGCTTATGGAATTCCTACAATTGATACATTAACTGGATTTAAATTTATTGGTGAAAAAATTAAGGAATTCGAACAAACACATGAGCATACATTCCTTTTTGGATATGAAGAAAGCTATGGCTATTTAATTGGTGATTTTGTTCGTGATAAGGATGCTGTTCAATCTGCTATTTTTGCTGCAGAAGTTGCTGCATACTATAAAGCAAAAGGCTTAACACTTTACGAAGGTTTACTAGAAATCTTTGAAAAGTACGGCTACTATCAAGAAGGATTAGAGTCCTTAACATTGAAAGGGAAAGATGGAGCAGAACAAATTGCTTATATTATGGACACTTTCCGTAAAGCTCCAATCAAAGAAGTTAATGGCTTAAATGTTGTTGCAGTAGAAGATTATTTAACAAGTCAACGTCAAGAAGGCTTAACAGAAACATTGATTGATTTACCAAAGTCCAATGTAATCAAATATTATCTAGATGACGGTTCATGGTTCTGCTTACGTCCATCAGGAACAGAGCCGAAAGCTAAGTTCTACTTTAGTGTAAATAGTTCTACTTTAGAAGAAAGCACAAGTAAGCTGAGCGCATTGAAGGCAGGCGTTATGGAACAAGTGAACACTGTAATCGCTGGATATAATAAGTAAAACTAATTGAGTATAACTAAAAAGAACTATCAATCTCTTCTTCCGATGCTTTATATGCATCGGAAGAAGAGATTTTTTTAGGTTTTTTAAAAAAATGCAAAAATTAAAGTTTAAAGCTATTTTATGTTTAAAAATGCAAAAATGGCCTAGGCGAAAATTCGATGTTTTATGTCGAAATAGTGACAAAACTTGAAATTTCGACATTTGGCAATCTTCTTCCTTAATAGTATGATTTAACTAATTTATAATAGAGAGGAGGGAAAAGATGATTAATCAGGTTACTTTAGTAGGAAGGCTAACGAAGGATCCAGAGCTAAGAGTTACACAAGAAGGAACGTCTATAGTGAATGTTACTGTCGCAGTAAATAGAAACTATAAAAATCAAGCTGGCGATTACGATGCCGACTTTGTCCTATGTACTTTGTGGAATAAAGTGGCAGAAAATACAGCACAGTATTGTAATAAAGGTTCACTGGTTGGTATTACTGGCAGGATCCATACGAGGAATTACGAAAACCAGGATCGAAAAAAGGTCTATGTGACAGAAGTAATTGCCGAATCTGTTCGTTTCTTGGATCCGAAAAAAGTGGAACATACCATTCCGTAAAGGAGGTAAGGATGGTGAATAATGCACCAGATTTAATGGTTACATTAATTAAAATGCAAGCAAAGACAAATGAAAAATTAGAACAATGTAATAGAAGAATAAAGCAATTAGAACATATTATTCACATGGAAAACATCTCGCGTACTTCCCCAACATCTTAAGACTTTCACCCTATACACTACTCACACCCATTATCTTTCCGTTTCAAAATTCATTTGAAACAATCAATCTTTTAATAGAAAAAATCAATAAACTCCCCCAAGAAATCCTTCTTTTTTGAAAGTGCCTAATGAGGCGCTTTTTTTGTGAATTATTGAACAATATTATTGTATGTAAAGGCGGCATGAAAGGTACATTGGCTTATGCTTTTGCAAAAAAAATAACCTTAAAAATAATTAAGGCTAAAACGTTATCATTATTGAATATTCTGATATTGTGTTCAATTGCTATCTTCTAATATTGTTAATAGGGCACGTACTTCTTCTTGGGTGAAGCCTTGCTTTTTTGCCTCCATTATGAGTGTTATCCATTCACTGTCCAAATTACTTTTCGTCAAAACATCTGTGGGAAACAAATTAATCATGATAATTAACCTCCTTATAGAGAATATAAGGTGACCCAGCCATCATAGTAAAAATCTACCTTAGACCTGAAGCTTTGCGTCCCACCCTTTCAGATGGTTTGCCTTTATCTGATAATTGTACAAGTAAAATTTTATCACTATTGTGCTAATGTTAACAACCTTTTCATATACAATCTTTCGACATATTTCAACATATGCATAGTGAATATTTCTGTTTAATAGAAGGGTTGTTGAGAAAATAGAATGCAAGCCTTTTTTCCTTTAGAAATGTTACGAGTAAACCATCACTAGCCTTAATTGTTTCTAGGAGACAATTTTTATATAATAGAAAGGGGCTTTTTAAAAATTTTCTCATTAGGGGATACAAAATGGATAAGAAATGGCTAGGAAATTTAAAAGTAGATGTTTTAGGCTCAAAAGAAGCTATTACATATATAAAAGAAAAACTGGAGAAAAAAATTGCATCGGATATTTTTTTTCTAAATGACCATGGATATAATATTGCACAAAAGGATTCGGAATATCGCGATATGTTAAATAATGCAGATTTATTGTTAAATGATGGAATCGGTATCGAAATGGGTGCTAAGTTTTTTGGCTTTTCTTTTAAGGAAAATTTAAACGGTACAGATTTTATCCCTGCATTATTTGAATCATTAAATGAAGAGAAGAGTAACCAATATCGAGTGTTTCTTTTAGGCGCTAAGCCTGGCATTGCACAAAAAGCTCAAGAGCGGTTGCAGGAAACCTATAAGAATATTTTATTTGTAGGCAATCAGGATGGATATTTTCCGAAAGAAAATACCGATCGGATCATCCATCAGATTAATGAGAGTAAGGCAGATATTCTTTTAGTAGGTTTTGGGATGCCGCTACAAGAACAGTGGATTAAGGAACATCGATCAAAGCTTGAGAGCACGATTACAATGGCTGTAGGTGCTTTTATCGACTTTTCTTCCGGTGAAGTTACAAGAGCTCCTAAAATTTTTCGCGACCTTCGTCTCGAATGGCTATATCGAATGGGAAAAGAGCCGAGAAGATTATGGAAACGAAATTTCGTGGGGCATTTCGCTTTTTTCTATTCTATTTATAAGCAAAGAAAGACAGAGAAAAATACCTGATAAGGAAAACTCCTTGTCAGGTATTTTTCTCTGTTAATTAGCTGTTCGCTTTTTCCTTTTTTGTACTAGAAATACAATTGCCCCAATTAGCAGGAGACTTAACCCAATTAAAAGAAGGTTATAAGTACCTGTAGCAGTATTAGGAAGTGATTCTCCTTTTCCTTTGTTTGGATTACTTGATGATTCTGTGACTTGCTTTGAATCCTCCGAGCCTGGTGTTTTAACATCGTTACCACCAGAAGCAGGCGGTGGTGTTTCCGAATCTGTTTCTCCAGAAGTAGGTGGTGTTTCTGGTTTAGTAGGCTGAGTTGGCTCTTTTTCATCAGCATCGACTAATAGAATAGTTCCACCGTCTTCTCTAGAAGGAAGGCTTATCGTAATTTTATTTTCACTAATAGGATATGTCTTTCCAGAATATAAATCTACTGCTTCCTTAGCAAATGGAACTTCAAAAGTTACTTCATTTGCTGTTTCTTTCGTATTTAATCCCACAAAAACTTGCTGATTGGAGTATTCACGTTTAAATACAGAATAACCTTCTTCATCACTCCCCGTTACTTGAGCACGAGTTCCTTTTGAAAATACGCTAGAGTATTCTTTTCTAGCATTTAATAGTTTTGTATAGTGTGCTAGGACATCATTGTTTTGTGTTAAATTCCAATCAATACTATAACGGTTATCATAGTAAGGGTAATTATTTGCTCCTGACAGTCCAAGCTCTTCTCCATAGTAAATGACAGGTTGACCTTTGGAAGTAATTTGGAGAGCTGCTGCAAGTTTAAGCTTTCCTATGTCACCATCAACAGATTCTAAAAATCCATCTTCATCATGACTACCTAAAAATTGGCCTAATGTTCCTGTATTTGAAAGCTTATTATTTCTTTCCTCTAATGCAAGTTGGACACGCTCTATATCGCCATTTGCAAAATCACGTGCTAAATATTTGAAATCGAAATCTAATAAGGAATCCATCATGCCACTATTTAAATAGCCTTGATCGTCATTTACCTGTGCTCCCCATGCTTCTCCAATTAATTTAAAGCTTGGCATAATTTTTGATAATTCATTTTTGAAGCTCATCCAGGTTGTATTTTCAACGTGCTTGACTGTATCGACACGGAAGTAATCGATCGTGTTGCCTTTCGCTGTTTTTGATTTTTCAATCCAGCTAGTTTGCCAATCTACAATTTGTTTCCGTACTTCTGGCTTCTCGGTTAAGAAATCAGGTAGTCCAGATAGTTCCCCTTGTACAGTATCTGTGCCACCATCACGGAACATTCCAGCAAAACGATTTCGATCTTCCGATGTAGGGAAGTTGGCGATTTTTCCATCATTTACTGCATCACTTGCTTTTAAACCATAGCCGGCATGGTTTACGACAACATCAACCATAATTTTTATCCCACGATCATGGGCTGCATCAATTAGCTCATGAAAATCTTCCATTGATCCAAAATGAGGATTTAACTTTTCAAAATTACTAGCCCAATATCCATGGTACGCATAATAAGGGGTTTCTGGCTCTTCATTGCGAACATCGTACTGGATATTTTCTACTATAGGATTAATCCATATTGTATTGATTCCAAGGTTTTCGAGGTAATCTAACTTTTTCGTTATGCCCTTAATGTCTCCACCATGATAGGTTCCAGATTTACTCGTATCATAGCCAATACCGTACGGATCATTGTTGGATGTATCTCCATCAAAGAATCGATCGGTAAGCATAAAGTATATTCTTGCCTCATCCCAGTCAAAATCATCTTTTCCTACTGAATGTCTTGCTTTAATGGTGATTTCTGCTTTTTCTGTATGAGTGTTGCCATACTGATCGATAATATATACTGGAATTTCTTTTGGTCCAGTAGTTGTATTTTGGTCAATAGCAATGGTTAGTTCCTTTAATTGTGGATCAATCGCTACTTTTTCTTTTCCACCAATTGTTCGTAAATCAGCATAAACTTCTCTAATAGCTGTATTCTTGTTTGTTTTCCAATCAACCGCTAGTACTGCATTGTCGTTATAAGTAGCTTCTTTTGGATGGATATTTGCAAGTATATTTAAATCTGCTTTTTCATAAGCGAGAAGGGACTTTCCATCGACTGTATTGTAAGGATCAGTAACCTCTGTTTCTATCCCATCAATTGTGACAAAGAATGAATAAGGATGCGTTCCTTCTGGAATATTTTCTATCGTATAGGAAAAACGTTCATTCTTTGTTTCATTCGCCATCTTATAACGTTTTCCATTGTATTGAAGTTCTACTTGCTCGATTTTGTCCATTTCATTTTTAGCAAATAAATCTTTGTCTCTGTAGTAGAATGTGGCATTTCCGTTTTCCAAAACAGGACCAGTAACTTCAGGGACAATATAAAGATCCTCTTGACCACTAGTTACATAAACCTTCGTTATTAAATCTGTTTTATTTAGAGAAATGTAACGGTCTCCATTACCTTCTTTAATAGCAGTATCCCAATTCTCACCCTTTCGTAAAATAAATCCAACGTTTTGCGTTTCTTCACTTACATTAATCGTTGCAGTCGCCATGCCATGGAGATTTTGATCAAAATCGATTTGATCATCTTTTACACCAGTTCCCCAAACCCATATATGCCAATCCTTGTAATCTGAATCAGGTCGATCATACATAAATTGGATATGTCGCCGTTCATAATTGCCTCCCTTTAACTTATCAATGGCTTTAATAGCTTCTTCTTTCGAGTAAAAAACAGTTTCTAATCCTTCAATTACCCATGCTTCAGTATCTTGTTTGCCATCAGCAACAACAATTGTATTTTGCGCATCTTGTGCTTCCCAGTTTCCTTTGCGGGGGATAATGGTTATCTCGTTTTCTGGAAAAGAATAAGTTCCACTTATAAACGTATAATCATTTGTAACATTCTTCGTAAAAGGAAAGCCATTATCAGGTACGCCACTGTTAAAAATCCATAAATCCCATTTCGTATAGTCTTCATCGAAACGGTAATAGTTTATATTGTACGTATACATGCTTCCAACAATCTCGATTTTCTTTTCTGCTTTTTCCCCATCTTTTTCAGCAAGAAGGGTAAAGGATTCATTTGCTTTTGCATTGTCATGCACTTTTAGTAGTCCATCAACAAGCTCGATACCTTCAACTTTGTCTTTCAGTGACCAAGTTAGCTGCGTTTCCTTTTGCACACTGCCATCTTTGTTTACTAGTGTTGCTTCTAATGGATAGGCTTTATTTTTTTCAACTTTTACAGGAATTAAATCAAGATTTAAGCCGGGAACAACGAAGGTACTGTTTCCATTTTCTATCTTTTCATTGGCTGGATCTGTTATCCATTCATTGTCCACGATAAACTTATATTGATAGACACCTGCTGCGAGATTCGGAACGGTAAGCGACCATCGATTATCAGCATCCTGTTCCATTGATAATGCTCCATTTTGCCAATCCGTAAAGCTTCCTGCCACTTTAACTTCCTTTGCAGCTGCATTATCATAGAAAAACTGCACGGACTTATCAGCAGTAAGGATAGGGGAATCTAGTAAACTATCTGCTTGTGCTTTTTTACTTGGAAGATAGCCTCCAAAGCTGCTGAAAATAAGAAGAAAAATTAAACATAGTGCGAGATAAGGATGTTTTTTTGTTTTCAAAAAACATTCTCCTTTCCATTTTTTTATGAGAAACAGAATGACTTCTGTTGCTACCTATGTATTGCTTCCAAGAAAACGATTGCGCTAAGAAAATAAAGGTATTTATCGAGAAAGTGAAGTCATGATGAAAAGGTTTGTGAAAACGTTTGCGCAAAATAGCAAAAAAAGAAGATGGTTGAATTTAATTGTTGAAAACGTTTTCTGCTGATTCTTTTTAAAGATACTATGTTTTTCGGTTTTTGACAATAGTTTTTGTAGTTTTTAATATGAGAAAAAGTGATATAATGACTAGATTATTTTAATTTTTATCTGACAGAGTAAGGTATCAATATAGGTTTTTCTTTTTAAGTTATTATATTTAACTTCTTATAAGAATAATAAATGTAAAAGATGTGATAAAATAGGAAAGAGTTTAAATTGTAATTTAAAGGAGAATTATTCTTATGATTTTAGTAGTAGGTGGAGCTGGCTATATTGGTAGCCATCTAGTCAAAGAATTGGTGGAAAAGGAAGAAGTGGTAGTACTAGATAATCTTGCTACCGGACATGAGGAAGCTGTTGATTCTCGTGCAGTTTTCGTAAAAGGTGATTTAGGAAATGTGGAGGACTTAGAATCCATTTTTTCGAAGTATCCAATTAAAGCAGTCATGCATTTTGCTGCTTTTAGTCTAGTAGGTGAATCTGTTCAAGATCCGTATAAGTATTATGAGAATAATGTTGCTAATACATTAACATTATTAAATGTCATGTTAAAACATAATGTTAAAAACTTTATATTCTCATCTACTGCGGCTACATATGGAATTCCGAAGGAGGAAATAATTGTAGAAAAATCAGAAACTTCCCCTATTAATCCGTATGGAAGATCAAAATTAATGGTAGAACAAATTTTAGCTGATTTTCATGCAGCTTATGGACTTAATTATGTAGTATTACGTTATTTCAATGCCGCAGGTGCTCATGTATCAGGCGAAATCGGCGAAAATCATGATCCGGAAACACATTTAATTCCGATTATCTTACAGCAATTATTGGGAGAAAGAGAGTCTATCTCTGTCTTTGGTACAGATTATCCAACAGAAGATGGGACTTGTATTCGCGATTATATCCATGTAACAGATTTAGCCAATGCTCATATAGCTGCATTAGACGCCCTATTAAATGGAACAAAGAAAGCAGAAACCTATAATCTTGGCAATGGGGTGGGCTATTCTGTAAAACAAGTAATTGAAATGTGTGAAAAGGTTACTGGTGAAAAAGCGAACGTAATTCTTGGTGATAGAAGAGCAGGAGACCCAGCAAGATTAGTTGCTTCTTCAGATAAAATATTCAGCGAACTTGGCTGGAAAGCAGAAAGAGGCTTAGAGACAATTATTGAAAGTGCTTGGAAATGGCATAATAAATAATACTGAAGGCGAAGGAATCAATACAATTTCTTCGCTTTTTTCTAACACTCCGGTCTTATTTTAGGTTGGATAGCTTGTCTCAGCAATCGTATTTAACACAAAGGGAGCTAAAAAATGTTTAATGTAAATCGTATTCATCATATAGCAATTATCTGTAGTAATTACGAAGTTTCTAAACAATTTTATGTTGATCTATTAGGTTTTAAACCACTAAACGAAGTATACAGAGAAGAAAGAGACTCATATAAGCTAGACCTTTTAGTAAATGATATTTATCAAATTGAACTTTTTTCTTTTCCTAATCCAAAGGAAAGACCAAGTTATCCTGAGGCTGCTGGCTTACGTCATATTGCATTTGAAGTGAATAACATAGAAGAAACTGTACAATATTTACAATCGAGCAATATTACAGTTGAAGAAATTCGGATTGATCCAATTACAGCCAAAAAGTTTTCCTTTTTTGCAGATCCTGATGGGTTACCAATTGAACTATATGAGGCTTAATTAGCATGTGCTTTTCCCTTATATTGAGAAAGGGAACAAACAGTTTGTAAAATAAATTGCTTATCTTGAGAACTTAGTAATCTCCAGCTTCCAGCTTTTATTTTCATATTTATCATCCTTTCTACTATTTTTTCTTATAGTATATATATACCGCGTTTAAATTCATTGAAAACACTAAAATTATCAACAAAAGCTGACAAGTATTTCCCGAGAAATGTCGGATGGATAAAAAGTGACCTTTAGCCAAAGTGCTAAAGGTCATTTTTTATTAAATTAACCAGTTATTTATCGTTTCGACAACATTCTTACTAGAGCTGCCAATTGAATACGTATTCCATTCTTGATGAAAATCAGCAATTTTTTCTAATTGAAAAGAAGAATGGTGAATGATTTCAACGATCTCTTCGGTTGAAAAAGCAATGGGACCAGGAACAAGTTCATGATAAGGTACCCAAAAACCTCGAGTCTTTCTGTATTCTTCTAAATCATAAGGATAAAAAATCATTGGCTTTTGCAAAAATGAAAATTCAAAAGGTATAGAGGAGTAGTCCGTTATTAATATGTCGGTAATAAATAATAAATCATTCAAAATAGGGTAATCAGAAAAATTATAAACAAAGCCGTTATAGTCACTAAAATCTATTTGATTATTAATGCTAGGATGAAGACGAACAAGAATGATATACTCTGATGCTAAAGCATTTTTTAAATAGGGAAGGTCTAAATGAATTTGATTAGATAATTCTGCTTCATTTTCTCGAAAAGTTGGAGCATAGAGAATAATTTTCTTATTTTTTAGATTGGTATACTTTTTATAAAAGGAGCTTGTCACTTTCTCTATATGTTCTTTATCAAAAAAAATATCTGTTCTTGGTATTCCCATTTGTAGTATTTGACGGGAGGAAGCAGAGAAGGCTTCACAAAAGATAGCAGACATTTTTTCTGAACCAGACAGAATATAGTCAAACTGTTTATAGACAGCTGCGAATCTCTCTTTCGCTTTACTTGAACGATCTTTGACACTTAAGTCTTTCCAGCCAAAAGTTTTAATTGCGCCATTCGCATGCCAAATCTGTATTTTTTTTACATTTTTCTTGAATGTGATAGAAGATAAGAAACCATAATAATTATCTAATATAATCACTTGAGATGTTGCTAAAAAATATATTCCTTTAAGGAAAGATAAAGGATGTTTTGGAGAGAAGTGCAAAACCGTATCTCTTGTAATCCGTTCTTTAAAAAAAGGATGAGTTTTATCATCTGTTAATAAAATGCATTGGATGTTTGGGTAATCTTTCTTTAATTCCTCATAGAGATGAGTAGTATTTTCAACAAAAGACACACAAAAAACTATTTTCTTCTGTAAAGGAAATAGTTTTGCAATTCCAAATAGAAAAGAAAATAGTTTTAAGTATAAGTAAATGGTTAACTCTCTAACCATTTACTTTAAATAAGTCCTTTTTAATTTTTGTTGTGGAAATCCCAACCGTTCTTGGAAGATAAACCACTTCACAGTAATCCTTTAAGAAGTCAAATTTTCCTTCCCAATCGTCTCCCATAACAAAAATATCAATGTTATGATCTACAACATCTCTTATTTTTTGGTCCCAATCATGCTCAGGAATTACTTCATCAACATAACGAATTGCTTCTAAAATCATTTTTCGATTATCATAAGTATGGTATGCTTGTTTATTTTTAATGGCATTAAATTCATCGCTGGAAAGGGCAACTGTTAAATGATCGCCTAATTCCTTAGCTCTCTTTAAGATATTAATATGGCCCCAGTGTAATAAGTCGAAGGTTCCATAAGTAATTACTTTCTTCATTGTTTGCCTCCTATTTAAATAAATTATTTTAAGTATGAGCCTAAATATTATTTTCTTTTTTATTTTATTAAGATGGAAACTTGGTAAAGATGGTATTAGGATTTATTTCATTCTTATATATTAAAGCACTTCCTTTAAACTGACAAGTAAATACAAATAATTTGTAATTTGGCGGAATAAATATGTAATTTTAGTATTACATAATAAGACTAGTTTATTCTCTATATTATCAATAGTAATAATAAAAAACATAACGTGTAGTATAAATTAGGAGATGTGAAATTTGAAAAAGGAATTACCTCATATAATTTTAAGTAGCTTAAATGTTATGGAAACAGAGATGATAATATCATTTGATATAAAACTCAATTTGCTAGATGGAAATAAACTGTTACTACAACTTAATAAAAGAAATAATCAAGGAAAAAAATTAGTGTTTCCTGTAAAAACTAAAAAAATTAAAAATTCCCATGCATTAATGGAAGCAGAAATTGACTTAGAAAAAAATAAAATTTTTTTCAGTGAGATAGATGTACTGGATGTATATATAATAATAAATAATGGAAAATCAGAATCAAAATATCGATTAAAAAGCAAGAATGAGCCATTAGAATTTAAGTTATATATATATGAGTCCTTAGGAAAGACTGTTTATCCATATACAACAAATAAATATAATTTATCTTTTAAAACAATACGAAATGGTATAATTGCAAGAGTGAGTGAGGTCCATCTAGATAGAGAAGGTCTATTATCCTTTTCTGGTTATGTTATTAATACTCAACAAAAAAATGAAATTAACCCTAAAAGATATTTAGTAGTTACAAATCACGATAGTGAATTAATGGAAGAAATGCCTTTGAGAATATTGGATACAAAAGAATTCCAAAAAGACTATTCTCTTTATTATTATAGTGGTGAGATGTTTTTGCCAAAATATATTCAGACAGATGGTTTAGAGTTTTTTAGGTTTTACATAAAAGAAACTTATGAAAAAGATACAAAAATAATTGAAAAATATAGTCCTCGAGTTCAAGTTTCTCCCTTTGAAGATATAAGTCATGAAGCGTTAATCTATATAAAAGGGCTTAAAAGGAAAATTATTGTAAAACAGACAAAGTCAAAAAAGTTTTTATCTACAAAAATTTATGTGTATAATCGAAGAAGAGAATGGAATAGTCAAATTAAAATTAAATTAAAGAAGTGGAAAAATAAAAAAATGTTAAAAAGAATATACAAAGTATTGTTTAAATTAACAAGTATGCTACCAGTAAAAAAAAATACGGTGATTTTTGAGAGTTTTTTAGGAAAACAGTATAGTGACAATCCTCGCGCATTATACGAATATATGAAAGAAAATTATCCTAATTATAAATTATATTGGAGTGTAGACAAAAGATATCTACACAATTTCGAAGGTAAGAATGTAGAGGTTGTTAAGAGATTTTCTATTAAATGGATGTTTGTGATGGCGAGAGCTAACTATTGGGTTAGCAATAGTAGGCTTCCATTATGGATACCTAAACCAAGAAACACTAAGTACATACAAACATGGCATGGAACACCTCTAAAAAAATTAGCAGCTGATATGGATGAGGTACATATGCCAGGAACAGATACAATTAAATATAAGGAGAATTTTCTTAAAGAGTCTTCCAAGTGGGATTATTTAATATCCCCCAATTCGTATTCCTCTGAAATATTCGAGCGAGCGTTCGATTTTAGAAAGAAAATGATTGAATCGGGTTATCCAAGAAATGATGTATTATATAGAGATAATTCGAATGAAAAAATAGAGGAACTTAAGGTTCAATTTAAATTACCATCAGATAAAAAGATTATTCTTTATGCTCCAACATGGAGAGATAATCAATTTTATGGAAGGGGCAAATATAAATTTAATTTAGAATTAGATTTGCCTTTAATGAGAGAGCAATTAGGTGATGAATACATCGTAGTACTTAGAATGCACTATCTTGTAGCGGAAAATTTTGATTTAACACCATATGAGGGGTTTGCATATGATTTTTCAAATTATGAAGATATTAGAGAACTTTATCTGATCTCAGATTTCTTAGTGACAGATTACTCTTCTGTATTTTTTGATTATGCTAACTTAAGAAAACCAATGATCTTTTATGTATATGATATCGAGGAATATCGCGATAAACTCAGAGGGTTCTATTTCGATTTTGAAAAAAAAGCTCCAGGTCCTCTTGTGAAAACAACGAAAGAAGTGATTGGTGCGATAAAGGTTGCTGAATTAGAAGGTTTAAGTGTTGATTTTGAAAACTTCTACAAAAGGTTTTGCTATTTAGAATGTGGAAAATCATCAGAAAGAGTATGGAAAGAAGTATTAAAAGGCGATATCAACTCCTAAAGTTTGATATCGCTCTTTTTTATATTTACTTTATATTTAAATGTTCTTTTAATGTATTCTGGATTTTAGTTTTTTCTGATTCATCTACAATTAGATACCAAACTTTGTTAATTGTTTGCCCGGTACCAGTGATAGTTAATTGTTCGATATTATTGGCAGCACTTTTATAATTAGCTTGGATATCAACCATTTCATCAAAAGTGATGTCTGTCTTTATATTTTTACCCAGTGCCTCAAAGATATTATGAAAATTAGTTAATGAATTTAAACTAGCCCCTTTTTTCACAACAGCTTCAATAATCATTCTTTGTCGAAGTTGTCTGCCGAAGTCACCTCTAGGGTCGTCGTATCTCATTCGTGAGAATTTTAATGCATCTTCTCCGTTTAATGTAAGGGTTCCTTTTTTAAAATGTACTCCTTCATAGGTGAAATCGAGGTCATTATTTACTGTAACTCCACCTACAGCATTAACGATATCTTGAAAACCTTCCATATTAATTTGCATATAGTAATCAATAGGAATGTCAAGGAAATTTTCAACTGTATCCATTGCCATGGCGACACCGCCAAAAGCATATGCATGATTGATTTTATCAGTTGTTCCATGCCCTATGATTTCTGTACGAGTGTCACGAGGAATACTTAATAATTTTGCTGATTTCTTTTCAGGATTAACTGTGACCACAATCATGGTATCAGAACGTCCCTTATCTCCATCACGTTCATCAACACCAAGCATTAATATGGAAAAGGGTTCTTTGTTATTCAAACTTAATGTTTTATCTCGTTTAGAAGTTTCCCGTTCAATTGGTTGCTGCATAGTTTCAACAGCATTATTTAAAGAGTTCCAAACACTATATATATAAATTCCAACACCTATTAATAGTAATAATACTACTATTAGGGTAATTCGTAGCCATTTACGCTTCTTTTTTTTGGGCCTTTTAGTATCCATTCTTCTAAATCCTCCATATCTTGACAAAAATTGATAACTAATATAAGAATACCAGAAAGAATCAATAAAAGGTATAATTAATTTGAATAGTTGCTTAATGCAAAATCTAATCGCTATTCTATTAATATGCATCATAAGAAGTTGAATTTATACAAGCGATAATAAATATTATTGAGAATATAGGGGAAAAATAATATATAGAAGTTATGTTGGACAAAAAGAGGTAAAAATAATAAAATATATTATTATTTTTCTTAAGGAGGCTAATGAATGAGTAGAGTGAAAAAAGCCATAATACCAGCTGCCGGACTTGGAACTAGATTCTTACCAGCAACTAAAGCGATGCCAAAAGAAATGTTGCCTATTGTAGATAAACCAACTATTCAATATATTGTAGAGGAAGCTGTTGCCTCGGGAATTGAGGATATCATTATTGTAACAGGAAAAGGTAAAAGGGCGATAGAAGACCATTTTGATAATTCGTTGGAATTAGAAGAAAATCTAGTTGCAAAGGAAAAGTTCGAGCTACTTGCGAAAGTAAAGGAATCGGCAAATGTAGATATCCATTATATACGACAAAAACAACCCAAAGGTCTAGGACATGCTGTATGGTGTGCTAGAAATTTTATTGGAAATGAACCATTCGCGGTTCTTTTAGGTGATGATATTGTTGATAGTAAAAAGCCATGTTTAGGGCAATTAATCGAACAATACGATGAGACGTTATCTTCGGTAATTGGTGTTCAAAGTGTTCCAGAATCAGAAACTCATCGCTATGGAATTATTGACCCTGCAAGCCAGGTTGGTAGAAGATATCAAGTTAGTAGATTTGTTGAAAAACCTAAGCAAGGTACCTCTCCTTCGAATTTAGCGATTATAGGAAGGTATATTTTCACACCTCAGATATTCCGTTTTCTTGAAACGCAGGAGATAGGAGCAGGTGGAGAGATACAGTTGACGGATGCAATTGAGAAATTAAATCAAATCCAAAGAGTATTTGCTTATCAATTTGAGGGCAATCGCTATGATGTTGGAGAACAATTAGGTTTTATTCAAACTACAATTGAATTTGCGTTAAAGCGTGAAGATCTTAGTGAACCCTTAAAGGATTATTTAATTCAGCTAACGCAAAAACTTGTAGGAGAGCAAAATAATATTTAACTGTTACTTTTAGGGGAAATAGGAGCGTTCCCCTTTTTATTATGGGGAATTAATCTATCTTGCCTAAACGGTAGAATTAAGTATATAAAAACATTATAATAATGGTTGAATATTAAATATGATTTATTCTTAATGAATTATTTTCTATAGAATAAAAAAGAAACGTAAGGTAAAAGTTAAAATTAATATCACCGTATAAGGGGAAATAAACTTGAAGAAAAATATCTTAAAACCACTAAGATTAGCTAGGAAAACAGTGGAAAAAATAACTGGTTATGAAATTAATGTAACAGACCCAAATGGAAGATCTAGAAAAAAGACTAAATTTAATACTTTAATTAAGAAAGAAATGATTGAAAAGAAAGAATTAATTGTTAGAAAGAATAGAGATATTTCAACTAACACTGAGAAAATGTATTTTACAAATAAGAGTTTTAGTCAAGTAGTTGATTATACAAATTATTATGAGATTTTGGAAGTCAGAGATAATACTATTTTTTATGAAAGTTTCCACGGGAAAAATATGACTTGTAATCCTTATGCAATTTTCAAAACACTAATTAAGGATCCGAGGTTCTCTGATTTTCATCATGTTTGGGCACTAAATAACTTAAACGATTGCCCTAAAGAGTATCTCAATTTGCCAAATGTGGAATTTGTTAGAGTAAACTCAGAGGAATATCTCCAATACTTAGCTTCTTGTAAATATTTAATTAATAATACATCTTTTCCTCCTTACTTTATAAAAAAAGAAGGGCAAATTTATGTTAATACATGGCATGGTACGCCATTAAAAACATTAGGTAAAGATATGGAAGGATCATTAGGTCAGCATAAGAATCTCATGAGAAATTTTCTACATACAGATTACTTAGTTTCACCTAATAAATTTACCATCGACAAAATTATTGATTCTCATGATTTAAGGGGAATATATAATGGACAGATAATTGAATCAGGTTACCCACGGATTGACTTGGTGAAAGAAGATAACAATGTACTTGCTAATAAATTAAATATTAAAACAGATAAAAAAGTGATTCTTTATGCCCCAACATGGAGGGGCGAAGTTGGGAATGTTTCTGGTGAAATCAATAAGATAATAAGAGACATGAGAAAGCTTAAGTCAGTACTAGGGAAAGAATATGTCATTTTATTAAAAGTTCATACGTTAATGCAGAAATATATAAAGCAAAACAAATTAGATTTCGATGTAGTTCCGGATAAAATTGATAGTAATGAGTTATTTAGTGATGTAGATATTCTTGTTACGGACTATTCAAGTATTTTCTTTGACTTTTTAGCAACAAAAAAACCGGTTATCTTTTATGCCTATGATCGAGAAGAATACGAACGTGATAGAGGTTTTTATTTAAACTTAGATGATATGCCGGGGGCTATCTGTTCTACCATTGAAAGTGTGATAAAAGAGATTAAAAATGCATCAAATTATCAGGACGTATTTAATGAAAAGTTGGACAAATGTATAAATGAATTTTTATATTTAGAAGACGGTGCTAGCACACAAAGAGTAATTGATACAGTATTTTTCGAGAATAAGCAACATACTTATTCGGTAAAAAATGATAAAAAAACAATTGTTATGTATTGTGGAGGTTTCTTAAATAATGGAGTCACTACTTCTGCTGTCAATCTGATGAATAATATTGATTACGAGAGATACAATGTTATTGTAGCGGACAAATCAGAATTTGATGAAGAAAGTTCAAAAAACTTCATGAAGTTAAATAATCATGTGAAGAAATTATATAGAGTTGGAAGTATGAATGTCTCATTGAATGAGCTAGAAAGTCAAAATCAATTATTTGCTTATGCAGCTGAACAATTTTATAAAAAAGGTCCAATGAATTATCTAGAAGAAGATATTATTACTATGTACAAAAGAGAATTCAAACGCATGTTTGGGACAGTTGATATAGATATAGCAATTGACTTTAGCGGTTATGTTAAATTTTGGAGTATTCTTTTTGCAGCGAATGATATTTCCAAAAAAGCTATTTTCCAACATAATGATATGATGGAGGAATATGATAAAATCGTAGATAATGAATATAAACATAAGGAAAATCTAAGTGTTATTTTTCCGCTTTATAATAAGTATGATCATGTTATTGCGGTATCTAAGCATACAAGAAATAAGAATAAAGCAGGTTTATCTCATCTAGTGGTCAATAGTGATCAAAAAATGGTTTATGTTCATAACTCTATTAATTATCAATATGTCCTTAACGCCATTGCCTCAGTGGAAAAAGTGCAAGTGAATAACAAAGAATATTATATTGAGAAAAATGGGGACATAAATCAAATCCTAGATGGTAATGCAATAAAAGTACCTGATACATCTAAATTTAACTTTGTAACCATGGGGCGCATGTCTCCAGAGAAAGATCAAATTAAATTGATTAAGGCATTCGCAGAATTCCATAAAGAGTATAAGGATACAGAGTTATATATTATTGGTACGGGAGAATTAGAAGAGGAGATAAGATCAACTATTAAGTCTTTTGGGTTAAATGATCAAATTCATCTGGTGGGACAATTAGATAATCCATTCCCCTTAATACAAGATTGCGATTGTTTCGTCTTATCTTCTAACCATGAAGGACAGCCTATGGTACTGTTGGAATGTTTAATCTTAAATAAACCTATTGTTGCAACAGATATACCAGGGAATAGAAGTGTTCTAGAGAATGGCTATGGAGAATTAGTGGAGAATAGTATAGAAGGTTTAGTGCAAGGCTTAAAAAAAATGAGAGAAGTAAAACCAACATTTAAGAAGTTTGACTACGTAGAATATAATAAGTCTGCTATGGAAATGTTTTATAGTTATATTCAGGTTTAATTATTTACAATATAGGGAAGATGTCCTTTATTCAACATCTTCCCAAAATATATATGGTTAGTAAAAGTTATAAAGGGTTAAAAAGGTTAAAATAAGAATAAGGATGAGTTGTTTTATGAAAAATAGTAATCTAACTCCTATAATGGTAATGGGAAATATATTTAAAAAAAATGGAGGAGTAACTAAGGCAATATACCATCGTGTGAACGCGCTTATAAAAGAATATAATGAGGTAATAATTTGTACTTTTAATTATCATCCCAATTTTAACGAACTAGTAGAGTATCATAAGAGTAACGGAAATATAGATCAAAAAGTAAAAATTTTCAACTTGTTTGAATCAACGGATCAATTTATAAATAATCAAACTTATATTAATAACTCAAAAGAAGCAAGATTTTTGGATGAAAACATGAGATATCAGGATAAAAATAACCCTAATGTTTATAGATGTTTTAATAAGTCTGGTCATTATGTAATGTATGAGTTATACAGAGAGAATAACATTGAATTTGTTGATCATTTTGAGGTGCCGTGGACAAGGGTTAGAAAAGAAATTTTTGATTCTAATGGAAATACTAGAAAAGTAATACATATGGATAAATTAAAAAATAAACCAGCTTTTAATTGTTATTATTCACCTGATGGAACATCAGTGCTATCTACAAAAGTTGATATAAATACAGGAAAAGAAACTAATTTCTTTTATCATATTAATGGTCAAGAATACCAAAATGAATTAGAATTATTAGCAGGTTGGTTACAAGGAATAGTAAATATGTTTAGTAATCCTGTGCTTTTTATAGATAAAAGAGAATTTGTTCTTCCATTTATGAATATAAAGCATGAAAATTTAAAGAAAATTTTTATTTTGCATAACGTGCATCTTAAAACTCCATATGATGATATTACGAAATTGGAACCAACTTGTGAACCGCTATTTCAAAATATTAACAGTATAGATAAATTAGTAGTGCTTACTAATGAACAATATAAAGATATAAGTAAGGTGTTTGGTCATGAAAATAAAATGGTAGTTATACCACATTTTCAAAATAAAGTGGAGATATTTCACACAACGAGGGAAGAGAATTTAGTCATTTCTTTAGCAAGATATCATCGACAAAAAAATTTAAAAGATGCTATACAAGTTATAAAAAAGGTTGCAAAAAAAATTCCTAATGTAAAGTACCACATATACGGATATGGTGCGCTAGAAAAAGAGTTAGAAAATCAAATTAAAGAATTGAATCTAGAAAATAATATCCAGCTCAAGGGTTTTACCGATAATCCAATAGCAGAATTACAGAAAGCTTCTGTTATGTTAATGACCTCTTTATATGAGGGATCTCCACTAGTTATCAACGAAGCTTTAGCTTGTGGAACTCCAATTGTATCTTATAATACAAGGTATGGCCCAAACGAAGTAGTTAGAAATGGAGTAGATGGCATTATAACAGAAAAATATGACATAGATGCTACTGCAAAAGCTGTAATTGAATTATTAAAAAATAAAAAATTGTATCAAAGAATGTCTGAAAATGGTCCAGAAGTTGTCCAAAGATATAATGAAAAAGAAATATCACAAAAATGGATTGACATGTTAGCGAATTTATAATGATAGAAAAAAGAATCTCCTACTAGTGTAAAAGTTGGAGATTCTTTTTTCTGTTTAAAGAATTTCTTTATAAAATTTATCTAATGCTTCTTTATTATAAGACGTATAGTTAAACATATTAAATCTTGGTAGATTATTATTCAAATATTGTTCCATACCTTGAACTAATCCATTTACACTATTTTCAACAATTAATCCATAATCTTCTTGCAAAATACTTCTATTTCCAGGTATATCTGTAGCTATTATAGGCATGCCAATAATAAGATTTTCTAATAGCACCATAGGCTGTCCTTCATGATTAGACGAAAGAATAAAACAATCACATTGGCTAATTAGAGAATACGGATTTGTTAATTGGCCTGTAAAGATTACATTTTTTTGTAATCCTAAATTATAAGTCAATTCTTTTAATTGTGTCTCAAGAACTCCTTCGCCAATAATATATAACATACTATCTTTCTTTTTCGTATAAAATTCTTTAAATGCCCTTAATAATTTTTCATGATCTTTTTCAGGAGAAAGTCTTCCCATAGTAACAAAGTTAATTTTATTCTTAGTTGGTTTTTTTATACCTTTAATTTGCAAATTTCCATCAGAAATGTCCTTGCTAGAGAGTAAAAAGGTAGTCTCCTCCAAAACCATTTCTTCATTTACTTTGATCTGTTGCTTAATTTTTTCTGAATCTATACAGTTATGAACATAAACTGTTTTGGTCTCTTCCATATATTTAGAAAGATTTTTAATATTTTCATCTCTTGTATTTTTGGAAACAGCAATTATTTTGTCGAAATATTTATAGATAGGAAAAATTAGATTCATCTTTTGTTTATGTTTAAATTTATTGTTGATTTTCTTATAGTATTCAGCATGCATATCGTTATGTTGGTATATTGCTTTCTTTTTGAATCCCCCGAAAGCAAATATAAATGACCAAAATGGAACATATCCACTAAAATCTATGGCCACATCATAATCTATATTACCGAAAAGCCTTTGAGCCTCTCTTTTATATAAGTTAAAAGGAAGATATTTTTCTAATCGGTTATTAATTAATCCTTTTTTAGTGATGTAATGATGGATATACCATTCGCTTACAGAAATATTCATAGCGCCAACTCTAATTAACTTTGTTGCGTTATGATTAATTTTTTTGAAGTTCTCAATGGATGCTTTGTCTGTTCTTATATTGTCCACTACAATCACATTAAACCTATCGTAATCAATATTGTTTATAAGGTTAATGGCAGAAGTGGTAATACCGTTATTTAAAAAACCTCCACAATAGAAAATTAAATTGGTTTTTTCATTTGCTATACTATAGATTTTCCATGAAGAATTGTTGTTTAAAACGGAATCTATAATTTTTGGTGTTATCTTACTCGTTTCACTTCCATATTTTATGTCAGAAGTTAAGGTATTAGACATGTTTCTCATGGCTTTAGTAACAGCAGTTAAATCTGTACAAATTTTAACTGGAATTTCAAAAGAATCAACTTCTTCGTTAGTAAAAAATATTATTGGACGATTTGTAAAAGCAAAGTCATTTATAATATGCATATTATCTGAAATAAGAAAGTCTGTAATAGATAATATTTCATTTATGTCCATATAGGAAGGAATTATGAGATCCTTTAAATTTTCATTTATAGTAGCAGGAGGAAGTCCCTCAATATTTAGTAAAAGTTGAAATCCTGTAGGAATATTCAGCTTTAGTTGTGCAAGGAAATCTGTTAGTTTTATATCATCATTTTGTTTACTGAAGTACTCATTTTTCCATGTTGTAGAATAAATGATTAATTTCTGATTGCTCTTATAGGTGGTGCAATTTGATAACTGTTTCTTAACCAATTGACTATTTGAATTCAAAACCAAATCAATTCTCGGGTAGCCTTCTGCTAAAATTTTCCCTTTGAATATACCATCTAAATCATATGAACCCATCAAATTTTTTGCGTTTTGCAAACTATCTGTAAGTAGGTAGTCTACTTGTAAGAAATTTCTTTGAGTATTTGCATAAACTCTCCCATAGTTAGAGCTTTCATCATATAAGGAAGGTGTATTATGCCATGTATTCACATAAATTTGCTCTTCTCTTTTTTGAAAGTAGCTTGGAAATGAATGGTTATTAATTAAGTATTTTGCAGAAGCAAGATACATTAAATACTCATCACTATGAAGTTTAACAAATTTAACATTAGACATAGAACTATATTGATTAATCGTGGGATTATTTATATCATTTACGACCCATATATGTTTATAACCCTTGTAGCTTGGATGGGAAATAAGTTCCTTAAAAATAGCTAAAGGACTATCGGACATCCCCATTCCATTATGAGACTGGTATAATATAGTGTTATGTAGTATAGCTTTCTTTTTAAAATAGTCAGTATATGAATTAATCATTTTAAATTCTCTATCTGTTGCTCGTTTAATATAAGGTAATCTAATAAGCTCAATTAATGTAAATATTTTATTGAAAAAATTTTTTATGGCCATTTTTAATATACTCCTCTTTTAACATTGGTCTTTGTATAGTATAGCAATTTATCTTATAAGTATAAAAAGATTTTCTTTTTTTTTATTATAAAAGAATAATCTACTGAAAAAAATTATACTTTATTCTTTTATAATTTCCTGTATAAAGAATTTAATGTTTCGAATTAGCGTAAAAAGTGAATTAAATTTGGGAAGAATATTAGAAGAAAATGAAGATATATGATAAAATATGTAGGCTATTACTTTAAAAGCTAAGGGAGGGAATATACATAAACTGAATCATAAAGAGATGAGATAAAAAGGAAGAATCACTTACTTATAGGATAATAATAACTTTAAATAAAAATAATGATAAAAAAATAAATACAATTAGGTTTGTTTTAGGAAGGGCATAATAAAAATGAGTTCTATTATCAATGTTATAAAAGAGCAAATAGATAATTTTCATTTAATAAGAAGATTGTCTATGTATGAACTTAAGAGTTCAAATAGGAATAATTATTTGGGGATATTATGGGAGTTTATCAATCCTGGTATTCAAATTGCAATCTATTGGTTTGTTTTTGGATATGTTCAAAAAAGACCAACTGTTGATGGTGCAAATGGACAAGAGATACCTTTTTTTATATGGATGCTAGCTGGGATTGTGCTGTGGTTTTTCATTTATCCAGCTATAACGCAAGGATCTAAATCTATATACACTAGGTTACGAATGGTCTCAAGAATGAATTTTCCGTTAAGTGCCATTCCGTCTTATGTCATGCTGTCCTTATTATATCCGCAGCTCTTATTAATGGTTGCTGTTATTATAATTTTTCAATTTATTGGTTATCCAATATCTATATATTATATTCAGTTACCGTACTTCTTATTTGCAGCCATTATCTTTTTATTTTCATTATCACTTATTACATCGACTATAGCTACTATAGTTCGTGACTTTCAAATGCTGTTACAATCCCTAATGAGAGTTCTGTTGTATGTAACTCCTATATTGTGGCCAGTGCATAATTTAGGTGATACATTTAAATTTATCATGAAATTAAATCCAGTCTATTATTTAATAGAAGGATATCGATATGCCCTATTAGGACAAGGTTGGTTTATTATAGAACATCCAGCTATAACGATATACTTTTGGGCTGTAGTTTTCCTATTATTGACTATAGGATCTTATATGCATGTGCGTTTCAGAAGACACTTTATTGACTTTTTATAATTGGAAGTGGTTAGATGGAAAAATCTGTTGTAGTGAAAAATTTAACAAAAAGATATAAGTTATATAATAATAAATCGGAAAAACTAAAGGATGTATTTTTTCCTAAAGATTATGGAGAACCATTTTATGCTTTAAGAAACGTTAGTTTTGAAGCAGACCATGGCGATGTTATAGGATTTGTTGGAGTAAATGGATCCGGTAAATCTACTTTATCTAATATTATTGCAGGAATTGTTCCGCCTACATCTGGTGAGGTTTTAATTGACGGACAAGCATCTCTTATAGCTGTAGCAGCGGGTGTCAATAATGAATTAACGGGTCGTGAAAATATTGAACTAAAGTGTTTGATGCTTGGCTTTACTAAAGACCAGATAAAAGTGCTTGAACCAAAGATTATTGAGTTCTCCGAATTAGGAAAATTTATTGATCAGCCAGTAAAATCATATTCAAGTGGAATGAAATCAAGACTTGGGTTTGGTATTTCTGTTCATACAGATCCTGATGTTCTTATTATAGATGAGGCATTGTCAGTAGGAGACAAGGCGTTTGCAGATAAATGTTTAGCGAAAATGGAAGAGTTTAAAGAGCGTGGTAAGACGATGTTCTTTGTAAGTCATTCTATTGGACAGATGAAGCAATTTTGTCAAAAAGGAATCTGGATTGAGCATGGACAAGTTAAGATGATTGGAAGTATAAATGAGGTTTTATCCTCTTATGAGGAGTTTTTAAAGACATATAATAAAATGTCCCCTGAGGAAAAGCAAGCTTTTAGAGAAAAAGGGTTTGAAAGTTAAATAATATATTAGCTAGATGTGTAAAGGAAACCTTAACGATTTTTTGGAGACCTCAATCACATCTAGCTTTTTTTGTTATTTTAAATTATATCTACAACTAACTCTAAATTACATAAGTAGTATTGATGATAAAATTTTTAAACATTGTTGTACCCCTTTTTATGGAAAACTAAATTAGGTTTGTACGTTTAACTGGTATCTTTGGATATTATAGATAACCACTATATAAATTCTATAAGGAAGATCATTGTAACCGCTAGAATAAAATAGACAGTTTTCGCTAGAATCCCGTGAACACTTTCGCCAAACATATAGACAATCTAGTAAACTAGAATTATTCGTTTACTGGAGGTTAAAGACTTGGAGGGAAAGTTAGTGTTATATATTGAGATTCATCAACTATTTAAGCGTAAATTAAAGATTGCTCAAATTGCTAAACATTTAAAAATTAATCGGGGGACTGTCTATAAGTATTTAGGAATGTCTTTTGAAGAAGCACAGGAGTATTTAGGAAACCCACTTCAAAAGCCTAAAAAACTAGATCCCTATCGGGATTGGATTGTAGCTTGGTTAGAGGAGTACCCTCATTTAAGTGCTGCACAAATTCAAGATTGGCTATTAGAACGTCATCCCAATTTAGAGATTGGAGAAAGCACGGTACGTTCTTATGTAAAAGAAATTCGCGAAATATATCAGATTGAGAAAAAAGCCATTGTTAGACATTACGAGGCTGTACCTGAACAGCCGATGGCTAAGCAGCTACAAGTGGACTGGGGTGAAACAAAGCAGAAAACGATAAAGAAAAAAGAAGTTAAATTGTATTTCATCGCTTTTGTCTTGGCGCATTCACGTTATAAATATATGGAGTGGCTAGACCGGCCTTTTACAACAAAGGATGCCATTCGCTGTCACGAAAATGCATTTCGCTTTTTTGGTGGTTATACAGAGGAAATTGTTTATGATCAAGACCATTTACTTTCCGTTAGTGAAAATGCAGGAGATTTAATTTTAACGTCAGAATTTCAAGCCTATATAAAAGAACGTAAGTTTCGCGTACACTTATGTCGAAAAGCCGATCCTGAGTCAAAAGGGATGATAGAAAACGTGGTGAAATACATAAAAGGTAATTTCGCAGATAGTCGCGTCTTTAAAGACATTGAGAGTTGGAATGTAAGTGCATTACAATGGTTAGATCGTACAGGTAATAAGAATGTACATAATACAACGAAAAAGAGACCAGTTGAAGTGTTTCTCGTCGAAAAGCAACACTTACAGCCAGTCTCCCCTATACTTTCATTAGAAAGTAACCATACAGTAATTATACCAAGGAACATAAATAAGGACAATACGATTCGCTTCAAGTCAAATCGTTATTCAGTTCCTGTTGGAACTTATGGGTCGCAACCAGACAATCAAGTGTACCTCAAAATAAAACAAGATACGTTGATTATTCTAACTCAGGCAGATGGCGAGATACTAGCTGAACATAAAATTAGTAATGAAAAAGGTAGACTTATTAAGAATAGAAATCATTCACGCGACCGTTCTAAAGGAATTGAGGAGATAAAACAAAGCGTCATTTCTAGTTTTGAAAAGCAGGAAGATGCAAGAGCCTATATAGATGAAATTTGTCAAATCTATACTCGTTATCGACGCGATCAACTAGCTATTCTTTTATCTGTCATAAAAAGCGATCCAGAATGGATTAATCAGGCACTTCAAAAATGTATCTACGAAAAACTTTATAGCGCCAATGATTTCCGCGATGTGGTTAATTATTTAAGTAAGTCAAATACAGAATCTATTTCCGCAATTTATAAGAGTAATATTGTGCCAACTTCTAAAACAAAAATTAAAGTAACAACACGCTCTATAAGTACATATACAAGCATTTTGGAGGGTGTATCCAATGAATAAAACCGTCAAGGAGTTACAAGACTACTTTCGCCAACTAAGATTAGCTGAAACTGCAGAGGAACTTCCTCAACTCCTTCGTGAAGCAGAAAAAGCATCATGGACTTATTTAGAATTCTTAGAAGCAGTTACAACATTCGAACTAAATAAACGTGAGATAAAAAGTATGGAGCGAAGAATGAAATGGGCTCGTTTCCCTTTTGTTAAAACGCTTCATGAATTCAATGTAGAAGAACAAACTGCCATTACAGAACGGCAGTTAACACAACTTCAAGAATTTAGCTGGCTAGAAAAACAGTATAATTTAATTTTATTAGGACCTCCTGGTGTAGGAAAAACGTTTCTAGCCGTAGGGCTAGGAATACAGGCTATCCAAAAAGGATTCCAAGTGTATTTTGTGACAATGGGCGAACTAATCCAGCTACTGAAAACACAAGAATTTGCGCATAAATCACAGGTGCAATTGAAAAGATTACAGGCATCTGATTTAGTAATCATCGATGACTTGATGTATATGGCAATGGATCAACGTGAGGCAAACCTATTCTTTCAACTGGTTAATCACTTGTATGAACGAAGTTCGATTGTTTTAACCTCAAATAAGAGTCCTGACCAATGGAGTGAGCTAATGGGAGATCAAGGTATAACTACAGCAATTTTGGACCGTTTGTTACATCGAGTAGAGGTTATTCGCATGAATGGCGAAAGTTATCGCATGAAAAATAGACAGCATGTATTTCAAGAAAAAATGTAAATGGAAAATAAGCGATAACTACAAAATTCTATTTAAAGGTGGCAAAACTATTTAGAATCAGTTAACTCAGTAAGCCGGAGGTTTTAAAAGATGGTTAAATTATTAAATGAAAATGAAGCTACCCTACTTATTCATTCATATGGGATAAAATGTGATGTGCAGATGGTAAAACAATGGTTAAAAGAAGGAAAACTCAAAGGAGTTGAAAAAGAAGGGAATACTATTATAGAGGAAGGAGCAGTTTATAACTTCTTAGCAGCATATAGATGGGAAGGGACTGCATATGAACAAGGAATAGATGACCAGCTAAAGATTAGTAGATTATTAGAAGAAGTTGAGGATTATAGACAAAGAGTGATCGAATTAGAAAAAGAGAAATCACAACTGAAGGAACAATTACAGAACTTACTAGGAATTATGCCGTTCTAAGTTTAGGAGGTATTTTTCTCCACCCATTTTAAACAGGTTTGGTAGGAGAACATTGAATAAATGGATAATCAAGGATTACGGCTGTCAATTTAGATCGTCAGTTATATGATGTAAAGGTTCTTACATAAATGGCGATCGCAAATAATAGGCAGCTGTATCTTTAGCAAAAGTGTTCATTACAAACGAGCAAAAAATGTTCATTTTTACTTGACGGTTACAATCATGCTTTTGTTTCTTCTAAATGAGTTTTATCAGCTTAATTTAAATTCTTCTATTCTTATGAAATTAACTGTCCCTTTTGACTATTGTTACGATATTCAAGCAGATAGTGTTTCTGAGTAATACCTACATTTTTCTCGTTAGTGAGATAGAATATTATGAAAATTACAAAAAAATGAAGGAGCTACTTGTTACACACCTTTGTTTAAAAAATTTATATCTAGTTGCATACTAAGTCTGAATATCACTGACCAAGTTATTTAATCCATTCTATCTAGAAGACTTGACTAACTTATTAGAACAATAGATTTTCTGTATGTTTATCTACGTATGTTTCAGTCAACAATGAAATAGTAAATATAGCGAAAGAAAGGGAGAAAGTAATGGAAGTAAATTATACTCCAGTATTTATATTTAAATCACTAAATATAGTAAGAGGTGGGCTCACTAAAGCGATTCTTACAAGAGCGAATACATTAATAAAATACTATAATCAAGTTTATATTCTTACTTTAAGCTTCCAACCAGATTTTGAAGATATTCTACAGGAATTATATAGTACAGGTCGATTAGATAAGCGTGTACAGGTGTTTAATTGTTTCCATGATTTATCAAAAAAGGTAGGCGATAATAAAGTAGATATAAAAGAACCTAAAAACAATATAATCAAAGAAGAGGGCTTATATGAGTTTATTGATAAGGGAAATGAATTGCCTTCTTATCGTTACTATAAAAATGGTGTTTATATAAAATATAAAAGATTCGATAAAGAGGGAAGGTTAGTATTTGTTGATTATATGAGTGAAAGTCGGAATCGAACTCGCAGAGATGAGTATGATAAAAATGGCTATTTGGTGTGCTCACAATTCATGGACCCAATAAATAATAGTCCAAGACTAAAAAGTTATTATGCTAAAAATGGGAAGTGCTATATGACTGTTTGGATAGATGACTATACTAAAAAAGAAGGACGTTCTCTCTTGTATGAACCAACTTGCCACGAATTTAAATCACTATATAAATTATTTACTTTTTGGGTGCAGGAAAAGTTAGAAGATATTGAGAATCCGGTTGCTTTCTCTGATTCACGTTTTTCTGATGGTCTCGTTCTTGATTTAAAGGTAGAGAATATAAAAAGAGTTGCTGTTCTACATAACAATCATTATTCCTGGCCATACAATACTAGAGCGGATACTAAGCAAACATGGAAATCCTTTCTCAATAGAATTCATGAATATGATAAGGTCATTTTTTTAACGAATGATCAAAAGAAAGACATTGGAACATTAGTGGGGAATCTCCCTACATTTGATGTGATTCCCCATGCTGTGCCTGAAATGAAGGTTGCTACAGTGGAGAAATATAATCCAAAATTAGTAGTCTATTTAGCAAGATTTGAATCTCAGAAGAGAATTGATGAAGCAATTAAAGCATTCAAATATGTTGTAAAAAAGATACCAGATGCTCAATTGCATATTTATGGATTTGGTCCCCAAAAAGTAAAGTTAGAAGCGTTAATAGAAGAATTGAATTTAAAGAAAAATATAATGTTACAAGAGTTTACGAATGCAGCATCTGCAGTTTATCAGTCCGCATCCTGTTCTATTTTGACATCTGATTATGAAGGTTTTGGAATGGTTATTACAGAAAGCATGGCGGTAGGAACTCCGGTTGTTTCGTATAATTGTAAATATGGACCAAGTGATATTATTCGAGATGGAATAGATGGGTTTTTAGTACCATGTAGAAATAAAAAGAAGTTAGCTGAAAAAGTAGTAAAGATTTTGTCTGATGACGATACTAGAAATCAATTGTCCAAGAACGCACTAGAAGTAAATGAACGTTTTAATTATCAAAAGTATGAAGAGAGATGGATAAGAGCAATTAATTCATAATAATTAGGATAATATCTGTCTATCTCCTAATCAAAAAAAAGATCTATACGAGGTGAATTTACCACTTTATATAGATCTTTTTGTTAGGAAGTATTTGCTAAATGAGTATGTTTAATCTTGCTCATTTATTGCTATTTTTGAGGGTATATCTAATAATTCTTCGCCTTCTTCATCATCGCTGTAGAATAGTTTGCTATTATAGTGCTGTAAATTTTCAAGGTTTGTTCTGTTGAACGTCCAGATTTTCATTTCTATCCCTCATTTTATATTGTTTTTTATTTTTAATAGTATGAACTAACTTAGAACGTTTTAAAGCAATAGTTGAAAAAAATATTAAACATTTCAAAACAATAATCTAAAAACTCTTCATTATAAAAAATTTAGAATTGAGTTTAATTTTAGGTAATTAATAAAAAAATTTAAGATGAAACTTTCTAAAATGAAATACGTCATATATAATAATAAGCAGTTATTTAAATTTAGTTTATAAAAAATGTAATATAAATGTAAAATAATGATGAAATTAATATAAACATGCCAGTAGGTATTGTGTTATAATAAACTTCGATTATATGCAAGAATAGATGCCTATGAAGTACGTTAATTAAGGCATTAGGGAGGATTTGCATGATTTATATAATGCTTGTGGTATGTTTCATTGCTTCTATCTTACTTACTCCATTAGTAAAAAAGCTTGCATTTAAAGTTGGAGCAATGGATAAACCAGAACAAAGAAAAGTACATCAAAAAATTATGCCTCGTATGGGCGGTTTAGCTATATACATTAGTTTTGTGATCGGTGCATTAGTAGTTAATCCGGATAAAGCTTACCATTATCCAATATTGATTGGTAGTGTCATTATAGTGTTAACGGGAGTATTGGATGATATTTATAATCTTTCTGCAAAGATTAAGTTTCTTGCTCAAACAATCGCCGCTATAATTGTTGTTGTTTGGGGTGGCGTACAAGTTGAATTTATTAACTTGCCATTCGGAGGACAATTGGAATTTGGATTCTTGGATATACCGATAACCGTTCTTTGGATTGTCGGCATAACGAATGCAATTAATTTAATTGATGGATTAGATGGGCTTGCCTCAGGTGTTTCCTGTATTGCTTTATTTACGATCACTGGTATGGCAATGATTATGGGGAATGGATATGTAATTGCTATATCTTCCATTGTTTTAGCAAGTACACTTGGGTTTTTATTTTTCAATTTTTATCCTGCAAAGATTTTTCTTGGAGATACGGGAGCATTATTTCTTGGCTATATTATTGCGGTAATGTCTCTATTAGGATTTAAAAATGTTACGTTAATCTCTTTTATTATTCCAGTAATTATTCTAGGAGTTCCTATTTCAGATACATTTTTTGCTATTATTCGTCGATTAGTTAATAAGCAGCCATTGATGGCTCCAGATAAGTCGCATTTACATCACTGCTTGTTAAATGTTGGTTTTACACATCGTCAAACGGTTATTATAATTTATGCAATGGCATCTTTTTTTGGACTAGTTGCGGTGATTTTTTCAATGGCAAAAGTATGGGGAGCAATACTCCTAATAGTTACTGTATTATTAGTAATTGAATTAATTGTTGAAAAGATAGGTTTAGTTGGAAAGAACTATAAACCTATTTTAAAATTTATTAATGATATAAGATATTCTACTGATAAAAATCGATAGTAAAAGACCCCCTTCAAGAATGAAGGAGGGTCTTTTGTTTTTTATGTAGTAAATAGAAAGGAAAGAAGTAAGGCTAGATTTGCCTTACTTCTTATTTATTATTTCACATTCTTTACGTATTGTACTGAAACATAGCCAGTAACTTTACCATATTTAATTTTATACCAAGCTCCGCTTTTTTCAAAAATTGTTATTTTCTTGTTATTAGGTATTGAACCGACTTTTTTGGATGACGCATTCGGCTTTTGTCTAATATTTAGATTTGTTGCCTTAACAGTCCCTGTCTTTACTTTATATAACGTAAACTTTTTAGTAGCTGTTTTTTTTAGCTTACTACCATTTACAGATTCAATAGATACAGTATAGCTTCCATCACTTGCATTGCCAACATTCCATGTATAAGAATGAATTCCTGCTTTTATGGACTTATTAGAAGCAAGGGTTTTGACGACTTTGTTTTTACCATTTACGATTTTTACAGTTGTTGTCGAAGCTTGGTTAACATGGAAGCTAACTTTGATTTTATTGCCAGATGTATCATAGCTCGTTTTCATCTCTTTAATGGTGGGAGCAATTGCTTTTTTTAAAGTGAATTTTTGATTAGCCGTTTTTTTCTGCCCACTAGTATTAGTAGAAGTGACTGAAACAGTATAGGTTCCATTATTAACTTTACTAACATCCCAGTTATAAGTTCTCGTACCAGTGGCAATTGATTGATTGTTTGCTAATGTTTTGATGACTTTATTTTTGTTGTCTTTAATTTGCACAGTAGTTTTGGTCGTTTGATTAACATTGAAACTAATTTTCATCTGGTTGTTACTTGCTGTATAGTTTGTCTTTATGTCTTTTATAGTAGGAGCAGTTGGCTTTTGTAAAGTGAATTTTTGAGTAGCTGTCTTTTTCTGTCCACTATTATTAGTTGAAGTTATTGCAACAGTATAGGTTCCATTATTAACTTTGCTAACATCCCAGTTATACGTTCTCGTACCAGCAGCCTTTGATTCATCACTAGCTAGCGTTTTAATTACTTTATTGTTGCTATCTTTCAATTCGACAGTTGTTTTTGCTGTTTGATCAACATGGAAACTAACTTTTACCTGGTTGTTACTTGCGGTATAGCTTGTTTTTATATCTTTAATAGAAGGAGCTACTATTTCTGCTTTTTTTAAAGTGAAATTTTGTTTAGCAGAACTTGATTTGCCAACACTATTAACAGATGTAATTTCTAGAGTATAGTTTCCGTTGTTGACATTTGATACATCCCAATTATACGAAGTTGTTCCAACAGCGATTGATTGATTGCTTGCTAATGTTTTGATAACTTTATTGTTGTTATCTTTTATTATTACAGTTGTTTTTGTTGGTTGGTTTCCTTTAAAGGAAACAACTATTCTGTTTGGATCTGAATCATATTTAGTGCTGATTGAACTAATAGTTGGTGCTTCTACTTTTGATACTTGAACAATGGCACTACTTGAAGTTGTTTGATTATTACTGTTTGTTGCTATAACTTCTGTTGTATAGCTTCCGTTGCTCCAACTTGAAGCATCAGCAGTGTAGGAGTAGCTACCTGCGTTTAAAGATTTGTTATTCAAAAGTGTTGATACGATTTTACCAGTGCTGTCTTTAATTCTTACTATGACAGTTGCTGCTTTATTGATATTGAATGATATTCTCACATTATCATTCGAGTTAACGAACGAAGCTTTTATATCTTTTATAACGGGAGCAGAAATATCAGTCTGTGTATATTCAGTAACTAGTTTAGCTCCAGGATAATAGAATGCTAGAATTTCATTGTATTTTTGTCCTGCCTTAGCACGATTATTTGCACCATATTGGCTCAAGCCAACTCCGTGACCGTACCCTTTTCCAGCAATGCTATGAGCAGTTGAATTAGAGGAGCTTTTTGTAATAAGATAACTTTTTACATTGTCTATTCCTATCATTGCTCTAACTCTTGATGCTGCAACATTCGTTTGTTTTACTTCTTGTAAAATTAGTTTTCCGTCTTTGTCTTTTATATCCTTCACGTAAAACTGAACCGTTATGGAACCTGTAGTTACACGTTTTGTGGAAGAAGGGTTATTAAAAGAAAGAGTTGGAATTGAGACAATCTTGATATCTTTATCTTTATACCCATTATTATTTAACCAAGTTTTAATAAGGGAGATAATTTTACTATCTTTTTCAGACGCATTTTTCCACCATGTATCTGGTTTAACTAAATCTTTGTCTTTCATGTCGATTTGCGTTTTTTGCAAGCTAAAATCCCAATTAAAGCTTGTATCATAAGGATCGAGTTCATTTTTTAGATATCCATATTCGTATCCCCAAACATTCTTAGCAGCCTCCATTACGCCACCATTACTTGCTGAGAATACGGCACTGATTAGTTTTCCATTATATTTTAAGACTTGTCCAGTAGTAGAATCTACAGCTTTATTGGAGTTAGGATGGGAATCAGTTAGTCCGCCATAAACTTGATGGTTTATAGTATCTGTGATTGTCTGACCACCATAATTCCAAGAATAAGTACGTGCTGCAACGGCTTGAGCTTTTAACGCTTCAAGATCCCATAAAGCTGGCATTTCTCGCGGAACAACCCCTTTAAGGTAATCTTCCATACCAACCGTATTAATTGGTCTAATATAGTTTTTGCCACTTATTGTTTCCATAATAAATTCAAAAGATCCTTTATATGAACGATTATTAATCGATAAGGAGCTGTCTGAGTCGGAAGAAGCTAGAGTAAAGGAAGTGGATTGATAAATAGATTTGCTTCCTTGATACAATTTTAGTTGAGATTGCTCTAATTTAAGGATATATTCTGTGTTGCTGTTTAAAGAAACTTTGCCATCAATGGTTTTATAGGTTCCGGATGGTTTAAGAGTAACTTGTGTTTTATTTCCGAGGTAATTCTTAAGTTTTACATGTACTTGTGGTTCGTTAACACTAGCATAGGCATTATGTTCGAAAATTGGCAGTATAGAAATCAGTAAAACAAATGAAAGCAACATGGATAGTAATTTTTTTAACATCTTTTTCTCCTTCATACATTAGTAATAAACTATGAATCTAGTAAAAAAATCTAATACTTTAGACCCCGTTACAATTAATTAGAATTATACCAAATTTTAATGTAGGTGAAAGAAATACTTAAAAATTATGTCTTTTTACCTAAAATAAGGGACTAATATGATTCTATCATAATAGCATGTTGTGTTAGTATGGATAATTATGGTGAATATCTAATAGAGAATATAATAAGTAGAATTAATGGTTAGATAAATAAGTAGGGGGAATTTTAGATAGGAAAAATATAGAACAAAATATAGAATTATTATCTTCTATTAGTTTAGTGACAAATTTCTTAATTTGAAAAGTAGATATTCATTCGGTTAACAATCTTTCTAAATAATATATTGGGAAAGATGAGGGAAGTACATTAGGCTTATCTTCTATTGAATCGAATAAACCAAAAAACATACACCAATGAAAATTGGTGTATGTCAGATATAGTGATTAGTTTAAAGTGGAGGAATCCGTTGTTGAATCTGTTTCTGTTTCAGTAGAGTTTTTAGAGTCTGATAAGAAACTGCTATTTAGACCTAAATGCTGCTGAAGGACAGATTTTGTCTCCGCTAATGCTGTTTCATCTAATTGATAAATATATTTACCATCTACACGGCCATCCGTACCCGCGAGTGTAAGTGTTTCTACTTGTAAACCGTTATCGGCAGTTGCATAAGCAATTAAGGACTGCATATCGCTGAATGATAGGTCTGTTGTCATATTGCTTCCGACCGCTTCCATTACTTTTGAATATTTTGTTATCCCTTCAACAGAGATCGCTTTTTTCATGATTGCTTGCATGATTAACTGTTGTCTTTTTCCACGCTCAATGTCGTTATCAATTTTTCTTGTTCTTGCAAGGGCCAGTGCTTCTTCTCCGTCCAATTCTTGATATCCTTCTTCTAGATGGATAGCTCCTGCTTTATCTTTTGAGTTTTGCTCTGTAAAAGTAACTGGAACATCGACATCAATACCACCTAAAGCATCAACAACATCCATGAAAGCGTCAAAGTTCATTTTTACATAATAGTCAATTGGAATCTCTAGTAAATTTTCTACCGTATCTAAAGTAGATGTAACGCCGCCAAAATAATGCGCATGGGTAATTTTATCTTTATAGCCGCGTTCAGGAATATATACGTAAGAATCACGAGGAATGCTTAGTAATTTAACGGACTTTTCTTTCTCATTTAAAGTAGCAACCATTAAGGCATCGGAACGAGAACGAGTTGTTCCAGATTGACTTGATCTCTTTTCGCTGTCATCTACTCCAATAAATAAAATGGAAACATCGTCGATATCTGGGTCCACTCTAGTTTCCCTTTTTGTATCACGATCAATTGGTTCATATGAATCATCTGCAACCGATTTTGCTTTTGAATAGAGAGTTGCTCCATAACCAATGCCTGCTAAAATAATAACAAGCAGAGGAACAAAAATAAAAAGTTTTGCTTTTTTTCGTTTCTTTTTCTTATTATCCTTTATATATGTTTCTCTTGATTTATTTGCCATAAGTTTCTCCTTTGTAAATAAAAAATACCACCAAAAGCTATATACTATATTAACGATAAATATCGGTTCCGTAAATTAGCATTTTTTGGCTATATTAGGTATTTCTTTGTATTGTGAAAAAAATTAAATAAAATTTTCTGCATAAATCTTTTCTTTGTCTGTCATAATACCTTGTCCATTCGTTAAGTCTGTTATCCACGCTTTGTAGTTTTCGATTTGATCTGAATCTACAAAGACTTCGATTTCAACATTTTCTAAATAGTGAATGTCTTTGATTTGATAGTTTGAGGACCGTAATTCATTTTCCATTTTACCAAGTAAAGGATACTCGATGGAAACACTGATTATTTGCTTTAATTTTCTTTCGATGATGCCTACGTTTGTCAAGCCTTCTGAGGTTGTTTTTCCATAAGCGCGAATAAGTCCTCCAGCACCAAGCTTGATCCCACCAAAATACCTTGTTACAACAACGGTAGTATCTTTTAGACCTTTTTTCTTGAGCACCTCAAGAATGGGTACTCCTGCTGTGCCACTTGGTTCACCGTCATCATTTGCCTTTTGAATTTGGTCATGCTCTCCAATTAGGTAAGCAGAACAATTATGTGTTGCGTCTTTATGTTTTTTCTTTATTTCTCCTATGAAAGCCTGTGCAGCTTCTTCTGTTTCTGTTCGCGCAATATGTGCAATAAACCGCGATTTTTGTATAATTAGCTCGTATTCTCCGTAGCTAGGCACAGTTAGATAGGAAGGAAGCATACTGAAAGCTCCTTTCATTATGTCTTTATAACCGTCCGTTGTTTAAAGTGCGATTAATTTTTTCTATCTATAAAGACGGGTGTATCGATTAAGCTTTTCGAAAAAAAACAGGAAAATCGATAATTAGTCTTATTTCATTATAATTCGACAAGGTCTATTCTTCAATTATTGTTCTCTTTGTAATCAAATCTTAATATAGTGATTTAGCAAGCGTGATATAATAAGTAAAACTCCATGCTCGAAAAGACCTGCTACATATGGAATGGGCTATTCTACATGGAGCGGCTTGTGTTCATGTTCTAACCTATATATATTTCTTTTTCTTTGTTTTTCGTTTAGAATAGGATAAAATTATATTAGCGAATTTTTACATACTTTTTCACAGCAATCTTTGGAATTGTTAGGTCTTAAGACATGGTTTTGAACAGGGGGATATGTGTCTAAATAACGATTTTCATTTATTTTATAATGAATTATACATATTATTAACTTTCAAGCTAAAATAAGAATGGATGTTGGAAGGGTTTTAGCCTTTTTGGAGGAATTATATATGTTAATAAGGAAATTTGACACAAAAACGTTAGATTATATTGTGGAACAAATGATTCAGACTGTTGGTTCCAGCAAGGACGAAATTTTTCGTATCGGAGAACAATGTCGACAAGATTATGAAACCCTTACCGAAGAATTAAAAGAAATGAAAGTACTTGTGTTAGAAACGATAGAAAAAGGAGACGAGCTAGAAATCCAGTCTCGATTTGCTCGTAAGCGCTTGTCAGAAGTAAGTAAGCACTTTAATGAATACTCAGAAGCGGAAGTAAGAGAAGCTTATGAAAGAGCACATACGCTGCAAATGGATTTAAGCATGAATCGGCATCTTGAAAAGCAATATCGTGAGCGCAGAGATGATTTGGAACGCCGATTGTTAGGACTAGATGAAACAATCGAGAGGGCTGAGCATCTGGTTACGCAAATTTCTGTCGTCATGAATTATTTGGTTAGTGATTTGAAACAGGTTGGCGAAGTAATAGAAGACGCCAAGCAAAAGCAGGATTTTGGCCTGAAAATTATCGGTGCCCAGGAAGAAGAGAAAAAGCGACTTTCTCGGGAGATACACGATGGACCAGCTCAAATGATGGCAAATGTTATGATGCGTTCTGATTTAGTGGAAAGAATATATAAAGAGCGTGGTGCAAAAGAGGCGTTTGAAGAAATCAGAAATTTAAAAGTTATGGTTCGAAGCGCGTTATATGAAGTAAGAAGAATTATTTACGATCTTCGCCCGATGGCTTTAGATGATTTGGGCCTCATTCCAACGTTGAAAAAATATCTGAAAACAATAGAAGAGTATCATGAATCGACAAAAATCGAGTTTGCCACAATAGGGAAGGAAGCAAGACTTCCAAGTAAATATGAAGTTGCACTTTTTCGGTTAGTTCAAGAATCCGTACAAAATGCTTTAAAGCACGCAGAAGCATCTAATATTACGGTAAAAGTAGAATTACGAAGAGATCAAATTATCGTCTTAGTTAAGGATAATGGGAAAGGATTCGATAAGAATCAGAAGAAGGAAGAATCCTTTGGCTTAATTGGGATGCGAGAAAGAGTACAACTCCTTGATGGAGAAATAACCATTGATTCCAAACTTGGGGTTGGAACCATTGTTATGATCAACGTTCCTATTAGATGATAAAGAAAAAAAGGGAGGCGGAGCAGTTGACTACAAAGATAGTTATTATTGATGATCACCAATTGTTTAGAGAAGGGGTAAAAAGAATTCTTGACTTCGAATCAAGTTTCGAGGTTGTAGCTGAAGGAGATGATGGCACACAAGCCATTCAGCTAATCGAAGAATACCAACCAGACGTAACCATCATGGATATAAACATGCCTTCTATCAATGGAGTAGAGGCAACAAGACAATTATTAGAGAAATTTCCTGAAACAAAGGTCATTATTTTATCCATACACGATGATGAAAACTACGTAACACATGCCCTAAAAACAGGAGCAAGCGGCTATCTGTTAAAAGAAATGGATGCAGATGCACTAATTGAAGCTGTTAAAGTAGTTGCAGATGGAGGTTCTTATCTTCATCCGAAAGTAACGCATAATTTAGTAAATGAATATCGTCGTTTAGCATTAGAAAATGCTTATTCAGATGAACATCATGTACAAGTAGTAGAAATTAGAAGACCATTACATTTATTAACGAGACGTGAATGCGAAGTTTTACAGCTTCTGGCAGATGGAAAAAGTAACCGAGGAATCGGCGAAGCACTATTTATTAGTGAAAAAACGGTTAAAAACCATGTAAGTAATATTTTGCAAAAAATGAATGTAAATGACCGTACACAAGCAGTGGTTGTTGCGATTAAAAACGGTTGGGTAGAAGTTCGTTAAAAAGAAAGGAGTTACCTGAATCACTAGATGGTTTGAGGAGCTCCTTTTTATTTTTAAAATAAAAGAAGACTTCCTTTTGTTATTCTGAAAATTACTACTTATTTGTTGAAAATCTGTCATAAAATTCTGCGAGTTGTAGGTGTTTTCACCTATATTTTTATTGCAATTCTTGATAAGATAAGTATAAATTTCTTTAGTGATGGGAGGATTGCAATGAATGGAATAAACAGAATTTCGGATCCAGCCCTATTAAAAGCATATACAGATGCTGTAAAGTTAGAGCTAGCGGAAGAGTTCATCATGATCCTCCTTGCTGAACTAAAAAGAAGGAATCTTTCAGTTCCTCACTCCTCTCCAAAATAAAATCTGTTGCTTTATTTACCCTGCCTTTTAAATTTCCATATTAATTCCTCTTTTTGTGCATTATAATAGAGTTAATAAATAATGCAAGTAAACTCTTTTTTAGTTAAAATGATAGACAAACGAATAGATAAGGAAGGTAATTAATTGGATGAAAACAGCTATTGTTACAGATAGTACAGCTTATATTCCTCAAGAAGTGAGGGAAAAGTATAATATACATATGATTCCGTTGACGGTGATTCTCGGTGCAGAAGTGTATGAGGAAGAAAGAGATTTAACTGCTGCCGAATTTTATGAAGTAATTAAAACAAAGGAGCTGCCAACTACCTCTCAACCACCAATTGGAAAGTTTGTGGAGCTATTTGAAAAGCTAGCTGAAAAGTATGATGAAGTAATCAGCGTTCACTTATCAAGTGGAATAAGCGGTACATACCAAGGCGCTATTTCTGCGGGATCCATGGTGGAAGGATTGGAAGTATATGCATTTGATACAGAAGTGAGTTGTATGGTGCAAGGCTTTTATGCAATTGAAGCAGCAAAGTTGGTCCAAGAAGGGAAATCAGCAGCAGAAATAATCCCAATTCTAGATAAATTGAAAGAAACAAGCCATGCTTACTTTATGGTAGATGACTTGTCTAACCTTCAAAGAGGCGGACGCCTATCAAGTGCCCAAGCAATAATAGGAAGCCTCCTTCAAGTTAAACCATTACTTCATTTCAAAGATAAATTAATCGTCCCATTTGAAAAAATCCGCACAAAAAAAAGAGCAATGAAGCGCATTGTAGAGCTTTTGGGAGAAGCCACAAATGGCGACAGCTACTACGCCGTCATTATCCATGCTAATCGGGAAGAAGAAGCAAAAGAATGGAAAGCGGAATTAGAGAAAGAATTCCCAAACATTGAATTCTCATTAAGCTACTTTGGTGCTGTAATTGGAACCCATTTAGGTGAAGGTTCTATGGGTCTTGGGTGGATGAAGAAAAGAGAATAAAGTTATGCGTGATCCCGGTTCTTGGTGAGAATCGGGGTTTTTTGTGTTGGTGGATTGATGGGGGTGCGGGTGAGTGAGAGTGGGGGAGTTGGAGGTAAGGGTGGGGAAGTTGCAAGTAAAAGTGGGGAAGTTGCAAGTAAAAGTGGGGAAGTTGCAAGTAAAGGTGGGGAAGTTGCAAGTAAAAGTATAAAAGCTGCAAATAAAGGTGTTAAGCGCAAGCAAAAGTGAAGAAGTTGCAAGTAAAAGTGAGAAAGTCGCAAGTAAAGGTGAGAAAGTCGCAAGTAAAGGTGAGAAAGTCGCAAGTAAAGGTGGGGAAGTCGCAAGTAAAGGTGTTAAGCGCAAGTAAAGGTGGGGAAGCCGCAAGTAAAAGTGAAGAAGCTGCAAGTAAAAGTGAGAAAGTCGCAAGTAAAAGTGGAAAGCGCAAGTAAAGGTGGGGAAGCCGCAAGTAAAAGTGAAGAAGTTGCAAGTAAAAGTGTAAAAGCTGCAAGTAAAGGTGAAAAAGTTGCAAGTAAAGGTGGGAAGCGCAAGTAAAGATGTGAAAGCCGCAAGTAAAAGTGAAGAAGTTGCAAGTAAAAGTGTAAAAGCTGCAAGTAAAGGTGAAAAAGTTGCAAGTAAAAGTATAAAAGCTGCAAATAAAGGTGTTAAGCGCAAGTAAAGGTGGGCAAGTCGCAAGTAAAAGTGAATTAGTTGCAAGTAAAAGTGGGAAGCGCAAGTAAAAGTGAAAAAGTTGCAAGTAAAAGTGAGAAAGTCGCAAGTAAAGGTGAAAAAGTCGCAAGTAAAAGTATAAAAGCTGCAAATAAAGGTGTTAAGCGCAAGTAAAGGTGAGAAAGTTGCAAGTAAAGGTGAAGAAGTTGCAAGTAAAAGTGGGAAAGTTGCAAGTAAAGGTGGGCAAGTCGCAAGTAAAAGTGAATTAGTTGCAAGTAAAGGTGGGAAGCGCAAGTAAAAGTGAAGAAGTTGCAAGTAAAAGTGAGAAAGTCGCAAGTAAAAGTGAAAAAGCCGCAAGAAAAGGTGTTAAGCGCAAGTAAAAGTGAGAAAGCCGCAAGTAAAAGTAGAAAAGCCACAAGTAAGAGATCGAAAGCGAAAACTAAGACTGCCCCCATCATGCCCGTAAAAAAGCATCAAAATAAATTACCTCTTCAATAGCCCCAACATTTTTCTAAAATAAGCAGGAATTTTCGCCGAGTTCCAAGAATAATGCAATATAAAATGTAAAGGAAGTGATTAATTGATTGTTAAACCAATTGAATATCCATATCGAGCGCTCCAATTAGAAGCTTTACTCTCTAGGATCAAGGCAAATCATCCTAATATTTCTTTGATTAATCAAGATTATCAATGGAAACTGGCGGGTTACAGAGGAGAGAAAGCTGTTGACTTCCCACTTAGTTTTTTACCAGACGAGGAATATTTTATTCTTCATGATTTACGGCTTTGGGATGGAAAGCATTTTTTCCAAATTGATGTATTAGTCCTCCATGCAAAATATGCGTTAATCATCGAGGTGAAAAACATAGTCGGTGAACTATACTTTGATACAGACTTGCATCAAATGATACGAATAAAAGGCGAGGAAAAAGAGGCCTTCCCAGATCCTATTCTTCAAGTGAATCGCCTAACAAGGCAACTCAAGACTTGGTTAGCGGTCCATCATTTCCCCGACATTCCAATTTATCCCCTCGTTGTGTTTAGTAATACCAAGTCGATTTTACGCTTAACCCCAACTCAAATTCAAACCTTTAAAAATACTTTAATTCATAAAGAATATTTACCAGAATTAATTCCTAAACTAACTGCTTCTTACCAAACGCCTTTCCTTCCATCAAATGAGAAAAAGAAATTGATCAAAGGGTTAAAAAGACAGCATACTCCTTTAGATACTGGGATTTTGCATAAATATCAGGTGGATAAAAAAGATATTATTACTGGTATAAAATGCGAAGGCTGCAATCAATTTTTGATGAAAAAACATATGCAACACTGGTATTGTACTGGGTGCAAGCAGAAGGAACGTCAATTATTGATACCTAATTTAAAAGACTACTACTTTCTTTTCGGGGAACAGATTACCAATTCTCAACTTAGGGAATTTTTACAAATAGAATCTATATACACATCATCAAGAATGCTAGCAAAATTAAACCTGAAAGTAACTGGAACGGGTAAAAAGACTGTCCATCACTTATCCTTAAACCTTTTTAAATCAGAAATAGGAGGAAACTAATGCGGTTTTATATAAAAGACAATCTGCTAATTCCTACTAAAACTAATCCCACACATGCTTACCGAATAGCAGATATTTCAAAAACTCAACTCAACAAACTTCCACAAAAAGAAAATTACCCATTTAACCCATCTCTACAATCCACACTTCAAGGCAAGGCCTTACTACTTGATGAAATTCCTTTTTCCCAAGAAGAAATCCAAGCCCATTATGAAAATGGATATTGTTCTTACTTGAAGGGCATTGATAAAAATGCTCGCAATAAATATATGTGCAAACGATGTGGCAATGAGAATCAGGAGCTGTTTGCCAGTTTTCCATGTGCACGATGTAAAGAGATATGCACATATTGTCGCAATTGCATCATGATGGGAAGAATTAGTGAATGCACACCACTAATTACTTGGTGTGGGCCGCAGTTAAATCAAGATACTTCAGACAATGCTTTACAATGGAGCGGGACACTTTCCCCTGGACAGCAAGAAGCATCAGATAAAATGGTTTCTATTATTGAAAATAAATCTGAGCTTTTAATTTGGGCAGTGTGTGGAGCTGGCAAGACTGAGATACTTTTCAAGGGAATTGAAAAAGCATTGCAAAAAAATCAACGTGTTTGCATTGCTACTCCTCGTACTGATGTTGTCCTCGAATTGGCCCCTCGATTACAGGAAGTTTTCCCAAAGATAAAGGTTTTGCCTGTCTTTGGTGGCAGTGAAGATCGCCATCATTTTAGTCCACTCACAATAAGCACGACCCACCAGCTCTTTCGTTTTCAACAGGCATTTGATCTTGTTATTTTGGACGAGATGGATGCCTTTCCTTACTCTGTAGACAAATCGCTTCAGTATGCTGTGCAAAAAGCGAGAAAAGATTTTTCCACGCTTATTTACTTAACGGCAACCCCTGATAAAAATTGGCAGGAAAAATGCAGGCAAAACAAGATTGATTATGTTACGATTCCGGCGCGCTTCCATCAATTTCCCTTGCCTGTACCAAACTTCCAGTGGTGTGGTAATTGGGAAAAGGGACTGAACAAGGACAAGCTCCCTGCGTCAGTTGTTAATTGGATGCAAGAACGTGTTCTGCTGAATAAGCCAATGCTTTTATTTGTCCCGAAAATTCATTATATGGAAAAAGTAAAAATCCTTTTGCAATCAATAGTTGGCAGTTTAGAAACGGTTCATGCAGAAGACCCAGACAGAAAAGAAAAGGTGCAAAAAATGCGGAAGAAAGAGGTCGATTTGCTCATTACAACAACTATTTTAGAGAGAGGGGTTACTTTTCCAAATGTAGATGTTGCTGTGTTAGGGGCGGAAAATCAAATTTTCACAGAAAGTGCCCTTGTTCAGATTGCTGGGAGAGTTGGGCGAAAAAAAGAATTTCCTGATGGAACGATCACTTTTTTTCACTATGGAAAAACAAATAGCATGGTTTCTGCACGAAAACAAATTATGAAAAGCAATAAGGAAGCAAGGGAAAGGGGGATGCTTCTTCTATGATTTGTGTGATTTGCTTAACGGCTGTTACTCCTGATTTTAACTGGACATATCTTTTATCAAAAGAGCCAGAATGTTATTTATGCATAGGATGTAAGGAAAAGCTTCAAGTAATTACGGGAGAAACATGCCAGATTTGTGGTCGGCCCCTCGACCTGCTTGAAGCTGTTCATGTGGAGGAAGGAGTATGCCATGATTGCTGCAGATGGAATGAATCCACAGAATGGAAAGGAATCTTGGAAGCAAATCAATCGTTATTTTTATATAATGATTTTTTGAAAGAAACAATCGCTCGGTTTAAGTATCGAGGGGATTTTCGAATAGCAGCATCCTTTGTCTCTTTTTTACCGAAGGATTTTGCAAAAAACAAGGTGGTAGTTCCCATTCCATTAAGTGAGGAACGGTTGTACGAGAGAGGATTTAATCAAGTAGAGGCAGTTCTTTTCTATGCTAAAGTCCCTTATTTGAACTGTATGGTACGGTTACATAGTGAGAAACAGTCGAAAAAAACAAGAAAAGAGCGATTGCAAATCGAAAATATTTTTAAACTAGAACAGAAAGAGTCGATTATGGCTCAAGATATTCTCCTCGTTGACGATATATATACTACAGGATCGACGTTACGAAATGCGGCGAAAGTATTAAAGGAAGCGGGAGCAAAGTCCATCACTTCCTTTACGATTGCAAGATGAGGAGGAACCATGGATGGCAGAACTAGGGAATTGTCCACAATGTGGAGATATTTATGTGTTAAATAATATTCGTGATGTGTGTCTAAATTGTTATAAGCAAGAAGAAGCAGATTTCGAAAAGGTCTACCAATTTATTCGAAAAAAACAGAACCGCACAGCGCAAATGGAGGAAGTAGTAGAAGCGACGGGTGTAGAAAAAACGCTGATATATAAATTTATAAAAAAAGGCAGAATTAAGCTTGCTCAATTTCCTAATCTTGGATACCCTTGTGCAAAGTGTGGAACGGTTATTCGCGAAGGAAAGCTTTGTCAGCCATGTATGACAGGAATACAGAGTGACTTGCATGTCATTGAAAAAGAAGAAGAACGAAAAAAAGAGTTAGAAAAAAGAAACACGTATTTTACTCGATAAACAAAGCGCCGATTCCCTTCGGCGCAACCTACAACCTACTATCCCCTCTAGTAATATATTCATATAAGCTATTTGGAAAGTAGTTATTTTGGCGTATTTTTATAAAAGTAGAAGGAAATGTTTAAATAAAACGCTAATCATCCGATACTAGTAATAAGAATAAAACTTGTACGGGAAAGAAAGCGAGGAATACACAATGAAAATCAATAATTTTGGGACACAGGGCATTAACCCATATAAAAAAGTAAACAAAGTCGAACAATCCAATAAAGCGGAAGGAACAAAGGGAGCAGATAAAGTAGAAATTTCTGCAGCCGCAAAAGAACTACAGCAAGTTTCCCAAGTTTCTGCAGCCCGCACGGAGAAAATTGACGCACTAAAGAAACAAGTACAAAGTGGTGCATATGAAGTAAATCCACAGGATGTAGCAAAAAGCATCTTGAACTTTTATTCCAAAAACTAATTCATCCATAAAGGCTGTTTTCTAAAAGCTTGTTGCTTTTTCAATAGAGGTATATTCTCAGTAGAAATACTACTAAGTCATAATACACGTAGACTCCCATGGAAAGCGAAGTGTATTCAGGCTACGGGCTATAACAACAAACTTTACTGAAACAACTTTCATATAAAAAGGAGGGCTAACATGTCAGCTACATTATTAATGCAGACGTTAGACAAGCTTGTAAAACTTCATGAAAGTTTACATGAAGTGGCAAAAAAGAAGACGGAAATAATTAAGGTTGGCGATATGGAAGCCCTTCAGCAAATAATGAAGGATGAACAAGCTCATATAATGAGTATCCAAAAGCTAGAAGAAGCAAGAATAGCCATCTCGAAACGAATTGTTGTCAATGTTCCAGATCCTTCTGTGATGGATTGCGTCAAGCATCTTGATTCAGAAGCTGCGGCGAATATAGCTGGAATTGCCAATCAACTAAAAGCAATCATCATGGATTTAAAAGAAACAAATTCATTGAATCAACAGCTTCTTCAGCAATCCATGCAATTTGTCAATATTTCCTTAAATTTATTTAAGCCGACGCAGAAAAGCATGAATTACGGTAAGCCGAGCGGCAATAATATTCGTACAAACACGATTGGAAAACAAGGAAATAGCATTTTAAATATTAAGGCATAATGGGGGAAAGAAAATGGCTTCAACGTTTATGGGAATAGAAACCGCAAGACGTGGACTGACTGCACAACAAAGTGCTTTATATACGACAGGAAATAATATCGCAAATGCAAATACACTTGGCTACACTCGTCAAAGAGTGGACTTGCAGCAATCACAAAGCTTTCCATCTGTAGGGCAAAATGCTCCGATGATACCAGGTCAAATGGGAACAGGAGTGGAAGCTGGCTCCGTTGTACGTGTGAGAGAAACATTTCTTGATACACAGTATCGCTCAGAATCCAGCAAGCTTGGTTACTGGGAAAATCGTGCTGCAGCATTAAGTGATTTGGAAACGATTATGAACGAGCCTTCAGATTCTGGTTTAGCTGCAGCGATGGATTCATTCTGGGAATCTCTACAAGACATGGCCGTTGACCCACAAAATGCAGGCGCTCGTGCTGTTGTTCGTCAGCGCGGTATTGCTGTTGCAGAAACATTTAACTACTTACATCAAACCGTTTCAGCAGAAAAAGCAGATGCAAAAAATGAATTGGGCGTATCAGAAAAAGCAATGAATACCTTGCTTTCACAGCTTGACCAAGTAAATAAGCAGATTGGCAGTGTGGAACCAAATGGCTATTTACCCAATGATTTATATGATAAAAGAGATAGCATCCTCGATGAATTATCCCAATACGCCAACATTAAAGTTAGCTACGAAGCGTCAGTCGGAAATGCTTTAGCTCAAGCAGAAGGTAAAGCAGTAGTAACTTTGGTGGATGATAATGGAAATGCCCTTGGCACCTTAGTGGATAAGGATGGTGTTCATCAAATAAAAGTAAACCATAATGCAGATGATACAGCTGTTGATTCAATTTCTATTGGAGATACAGTAATTGATATTAATAACTTCAATTCTACTGGAAAATTAAAGAGTGTCGTAGAATCCTATGGTTATAAGGATGAAAATGGACAATTAGCAGGAATATATAATGATATGTTAACAGAATTAGATAATCTTGCTTATACGTTTGCGACAGAATTTAATAAGGTGCATGAAGAGGGCTTAAGCCCAAATGAAATAACTGATGGGGACCAGGCGATTTCTTTCTTTGCTGATTCGGAAAGTGGAAGTATCGGAGAGCGAGAAGGTTTTGCAAGTAGAATCACGATTTCACAAGATATTAAGAATAGCTTAGATAACATTGTAAATGCTGATCCATCTAATCCAACGCTTGGTGATGCAACCTATGTAAGCAAATTAGCAGACATCTTCAATAATAATTATGATTATGGGAATAACTCAGAGCAATCTAATTTCCGTAACTATTTTGAAGGGGTTATTGGAAGTATGGCAGTAAGCGCTCAAGAAGCGAATAAAATGACTTCTAACTCTGCTACGCTTCAACAAACAGTTGATAACAGACGAATGAGTGTGAGCTCTGTTTCGTTAGATGAAGAAATGAGCAATATGATCCAATTCCAGCAAGCATATAATGCATCTGCAAGAATGGTTACCGTAATGGATGAAATGCTAGACAAAATTATTAACGGCATGGGTGTCGGTGGAAGATAGGTGAATAAATAATGCGTGTTACACAATCAATGGTGTCAGCAAACTCCCTTCGAAATATTAGCAATAGCTATAATAAATTAGCCGAGCTAAATAATCAGGTTGCAACAGGTAAAAAAATCACAAAGCCATCTGACGATCCAGTAGTTGCGATGAAAGGAATGTACTTCCGTTCCAATTTAAATCAAGTCGAACAGTACAAGCGAAATCTTTCAGAGTTACATTTATGGATGGATAATTCCGAGGCGGGAATTGAACAGGCAACAAGCGGGTTGGATCGCGTACGCGAACTTTTACTGCAAGGAAAAAATGGTACAAATGGTATTGATGAAAGATCTGCAATCGCAAAAGAAATTGCACAGATTAAAGACGATTTAGTAAATGTTGCTAATACACAAGTTAATGGAAAATACATTTTCCATGGTACGGATGTATCCAATCCGTTAGTAACGAGTGGTTCACCTCCTACTGTCGCAGCAAATATCAATGAACCAGCAATTGATAATTATGGGGTTGAAGTTTCTCAAGGAATTACAATGAAGGCAAATGTTAGTCCGGCTAGTACATTTAATCAAGAGATGTTTGATGTATTACAAGGAATTGAAGATAAATTCAATAGTAATGAAACAGAAGGATTAGACGATTTATTAGGTCGGCTTGATAATGTTATTAACTCAATGAACAGTGAAAGAGCAGAGCTTGGTGCAAGGTCTAATCGCTTGGAAATGGTAGAAGCGAGAATTGATGCACAGGAAGTAATGGCAACAAAGGTACTTTCTGATAATGAAGATGTCGATATGGAAAAGGCAATTACTGATTTATCTGTTCAGGAAAGTGTTCATAATGCAGCATTGGCAGTTGGCGCAAGATTGATTCAAACTTCTTTAATTGATTTCTTAACATAAAAATGGAAGGAGGCAAGCCTGACTATTGTTTTGGTCTGATGGTTTGGCTCCTATTTATTATTTTGTCTTTATTATTGGGGAAATTGACAAAAGGATAAAATACATGCTTTTAAATAGGTTGGTTGCTTTTCGTTCCAGGATGCTCGCTTTCCGCGGGGCGGGCGGTGAGCCTCCTCAACGTTCCGTCTGTGGGGTCTCACCTGTCCCGCATTTCCCGCAGGAGTCTCGCACCTTCCACTACAATCAACCAGTTATTAAAAGGGATTTAGTCGTTGAATTTTTATATAACAACAGTTTTCAGAATATAGTAAAAAAACTATAAAGTAGAAAAGGATGTGAATGTATGTTTCCGCAAATTAGATTACAATCGACACCTGCGCGTTTGGATATGTCTGTAGATAAGGGGTCATTAGAGATTCGACAAAAACAGGCAGAATTAGAGATAGAACAGCCAAAAGCAGAGTTAACGATCGAAAGAAGATCGTCTCAATTGACAATTGATCAAACAAAGGCAAGGGAAGATGTTGGCTATAAAAGTGTGCCACGGATGATTGAAGATGCTGCGGTAGAGGGAAAGCAGGCGGTGATGGAAGGGATAGCAAGAAGAGGACAAGAGCGCGATGAATTGCTACAAATCCAAAATGGTGGAAACCCTATTGCTGCCCAGGCTAAAAGAAATAGTCAAGGAAGTCCGAAACAATTTGGCATAGGCTGGATTCCTTCTCCAAATAGTGTCCAAATTAATTATGACCCAGGAGAAGTGAATGTTTCGATTGAACCGAAAAAAGCGGTCATTAATACTAAAATAAACAATCCTGAAATTAATTACACGCCTGCTAAAGTTAATATCCAACTAGCACAGTATCCATCTTTAGAGATAGACTTTGAAAATTTAAAGTATATTGGGGTAAACTATGAACAATACATATAAAGGAATGATGTAAGTGAAAATAGCGACGAAATATCATGGTGAAAAAGAAATACAAGAAAAAGAAGTCATTACATTTCCACAAGCAATTCCTGGTTTTCCCGAAGAAAAGGAATTTGTTCTCTTACCCCTTGATGAGGAAGGACAATTTATTGTCTTACAATCTGTGGGAAATCAACAATTAGCTTTTGTACTGTCCAATCCCTTTACCTTTTTTCAGGAGTATGATTTTACTTTAGAGGATTATATTGTTGAGCTATTGGAATTAGAATCAGAAGAAGATATCCTAGTTTTTAGTATATTAACTGTTCATGATCCATTTGAAAAGACAACAGCAAATCTGCAAGCACCTGTTGTCATTAATAGTGAGAAGAATATCGCAAAGCAAGTCATTTTAAATGAACCGAATTATCATACAAAACACCCGTTATTTGAAAAATCAAAACCAATATTGGTGAAGGGGTGATTCAATGTTAGTTCTTACAAGGAAAAAAGGTGAAGTAATAAAAATTGGGGATGATATTGAAATCACTATTGTTGCCTCTAAGGGAGAACAAGTTAAAATTGGTATTTCAGCCCCAAAGAGTGTAGAAATATATCGTAAAGAAGTATATGAAGAAATTATTGCAGAAAATCAACAGGCTTCTGTGGATGTTGCAACAGTTATGAATTTGTTTAAAGGGAAGTATTGAATTAGAATTGTATATTAGAAACGGCGTAGCTGATAGAGGCTATGCTTTTTATTTGTTAAAAACTCTATTAAAATAGCTATCTCTAAAATCTTTTAATAAAAAAATAAAAAATACTATCAAAAAACTATTAAACTTTGAATGGCAAAGACGATATATAAAGTAAGAGGCGGAAGGGCGGCCGACCTTCCTAACTCCAATAAAAATAATCATGTTCACAAGGATGTGAACACCTAAATTCAAGGAGGAAAACAAACAATGAGAATTAATCATAATATTGCTGCATTGAACACTTATCGTCAGTTGAATAGTGCTTCAGGTGCTCAATCAAAATCAATGGAGAAATTATCTTCTGGTCTTCGTATTAACAAAGCTGGAGATGACGCTGCTGGTCTAGCAATCTCCGAAAAAATGCGTGGGCAAATTCGTGGGTTAGATATGGCTGCTAAAAATGCACAAGATGGTGTAAGTATGCTGCAAACTGCTGAAGGAGCTTTAAATGAAACACATTCTATCCTTCAACGTATGCGTGAATTATCAGTACAATCTTCTAATGATACGAATACAGATGCTGACCGTGAGTCAATCAACACTGAAATTAATCAGTTAAAAGAAGAGATTGACCGCATTGGAAATACTACAGAATTTAATACAAAAAAACTTATTGATGGTTCTATTGGTGAGAAGAAGATAGCTGGTACTGATAATGCAGCAGTGGTTAGTGAAGCATTAGGAAAGCAAACTAAAGCAACTACTGGAGCTTTAGCAGTAGCTTTTAATGGAGGAACAGCAAAAATAGCAAACATTGATGCTGATGTAAGTTCTTCTATTAAAGTTGATGGAGCAGATATTAATTTTACAATTAAACAGGCTGACATTCAGGGCGCGACAAATATTGATGACTTTGCTAAGTTATCTCAAGACACTATCAATGCTGCTATTGATAAATACAATTCGGATTTCGGCACTGATGTAGCTCATATTACAGTAGCAAAAGATGCTACTGCACCAACTAAATTAGTATTCACTTCAGGCTCTGAAGGTGGCGATTCTACAATTGATATTACAGCCGATGCTGAAACTGGCAAAAATCAATATTGGGAAATCGCAGGTATAGCACCTGCCACTGGTAGTCCAACTACATCTGTAACTGGTAGTGAAGGTATTTTTGATGCGGCAGGAGCAGCAAAACTTGGTGCGGTTGATGCAGCTGATACTTCAAAAGTGACAATTGATGGGGTTGAATTAGAAGTTACTTGGGCTTCAGTTGGAGGAGCTTCTGCAACAGCAGGAACTACTACATTAGAGTCTTTATCGGATGAATTTGCAAAGGATATTAACGATACAATTGATGATTATAATGCCACTGTACCATCTGACAAACAGATTAAGAACGTAACCGTAGGTGTTAAAGATGGTTCATTTGTTGTAACTAGCGGTTCTGATAAAGCAACAAGTAGTATTAAGTTTGACGATAGTGAAGCAGCTCAATTATTAGGGGTGGCTAAGCAAAATAGTGCAACTCAAGGTGGTGGAGTTGACTTCCAAATCGGAGCTAACCAAACTCAAAAAATGAAAGTTACCATTGAAGATATGCGTACTGATGCTTTAGGAATTAAAGATATCGATTTATCTAATAAAGCAGGTGCAGAAGAAGCAATTACTAAAATTAATGATGCGATTGAAAAAGTATCAACTCAACGTTCTAACCTTGGTGCATTCCAAAACCGTTTAGAACACACAATCAATAACTTAGGTACTTCTTCTGAAAACTTAACAGCTGCTGAGTCTCGTGTACGTGACGTTGACATGGCGAAAGAAATGATGGAACAAACAAAGAATTCTATTCTTTCTCAAGCCGCACAAGCAATGTTGGCTCAATCAAATCAAATGCCACAAGGAGTATTACAACTTCTTCGTTAATTTGATTCGAAGGGCGTCTAGCTTGGTAACGAGCTGGAGTACAACTGGGTGAATTGCTGGAACTTCCTAAAGCTTCATCAACCACAACGTAACTGGAAATGGTCAGCGTGAAGGTGTGAAAATGATGAGGATGACACAATGGATAATCAGCAGCCAAGCTCCTGTGAGGAAACTCTGGAGAAGGTTCAACGACTAGAGAACACGGTCTAAGGTGAATGCTATGACTATGAATCTCGTAGGGCAGCAACAGCTGTTCGAAGTGCCCAGCTCCATGGAAAACATGGATGAAGATATAGTCTATTCTGTAATCGAAAGATACAGTCGCAAAGCAAGCGAACCAACAACCACAAGGAGTTCTACAACTTCTTCGTTAATATTAGATTATTTGGAAGGGACTCTAGTTATGCTAGGGTCTCTTTTACTAATGTACTTAGTTGAATGGATAATAATTAATTAGTTGGAAATTCAAACAGATTAAATATAAGGATGGGTTTATGGAAAAAGCAGCCTTTGAGGAAAAATCTTATGAAGGTCCTCTTAATACACAACTTTTATTTAACAATCATATCTATTGGCCCCCCGGTCAAGTATTTGAGGAGCATTTTGGAATAGATTCTGCATTAAACGCTCAAAACCCTAATTTTTGGTTATTGTTTGGTCTTAGTTCGCCTATGAATGGTGTTATAGTTGATGATTTTAACTGGGGTTATATATGGAGACGAATAGACTCAAAAAAGCAGTTGCCAACATTTAATCTTAACCTTTTTGTACAGGCAAAGAGACCTGAGTATTTATATGGAAGAAACAACCAGTATGCACGTAATGGGATTAAAGGATCATATTATAGGTTCGAAGTAATGGAACACCAACAAAAAGCTCTAGAAAGGCTAGCGACTAAACTAGGTAATAAAGCATTAATTGTTTACGCGTGTCCAGTATTTCATTCTAATAATGATTTATTTAGACATATACATAATCATTCACTTGTTGAAAACTCTACGTTTGTCCGAGCAACTAATATGAAAAATCATAAAAGATGGGTATTTGATGAACCGGGAACAATTGGGTTAGCCTGTTCCGAGATTGAGAGAATCAAAGATGAACCATTTTCAGTAATAATTCAAAATATGTTGAATGAAACGTTACAACTGGATTCAATACCAGAAATCGCCTTGAAAAATTTAATTCATATTGAATCGATAATTGTAAAAGAGTTTAGTGATCTTAGGGATAGGAATGAAATAGCGGAAGAATTTTTTAGGAGAGATAGTTTATTAAGGGACCAATTTGAGAGAGCTTTTAATGAGCCAAAATTGAGATCATATATCCGAATTATTTCAATGACCGTACTTTTGAACTTAAACTGGTATGTTTTTGGGTAGTTTGATGGAGTCAAGGGTGAAGTGACGTCTGAGAAATGCTAAGATTTATGGTATAGAAGGCAAAGGATTTAGATAGAATCTTCATAGAATAGAAATTACGATATCTTTCCTTTCTTGAACATTTTAATTTAAAACATTACAATATTTTTGGATTTTCATAAACCGAGTAGGATAAATCTTCTAAGTCTAACAGTAATGATGGGTGAAATCCATAGGTGAAATAATATATATCAGGAGTATTGTGAATCCGAAGTGCTAGACCCTCACTAAACACGAGAGGTTGATGATATAGTTATTCATTTATATAAGTAAGTATTCGCTTAATCTAATCAAATGCCACAAGGAGTATTACAATTTCTTCTTTAATTTTTGTTTTTATGAGGGAGACTCTAATTTTTGCTTGGTTTCTTTTTAAATTTTAATGTATGGTTAAGATGAGATTTCGATTAGATGATAGAGTTAAAGTAGTAAATATAAACTAGAATCATTCTAAGCAAGTATAGCAACTATTGTAAACGATTATTGGAATAAAAGGTAAAAAAATTTAAAAGAGGATTTTAGAAGAAAACGCTTATAACATTAAGTTTGATAATAGAACCAATTTTTTATTTTACGATGATGAAATAGAATTAATGTAAGGAAGTTTTTTACGTTCCTTTTTTGAATCACTGAATCAATATTAAAAATAAGAATATATTGAACATTCATGATTATAATAATGTTCGTCAAAATGTGATTTCTCTCTTTGGAGGGAGATCCTTTTTCCATTGAAGAAGGAGAAAAGATGATGTATATAGACTAGGTTATAGGAACAATGTACAAGTTATTTATCATTTAGGACAAAAGAAAGGATGTAGGTTATAACCGCCGTAATTTTTATCATGAAGAAATAGATTATTGCTCATTGGAATGCTCTGATATGTGGATGATGAAGAGTGGATTGCTGATTATGGAACAAGGAAGTATCTGCTCGAAGTTTTGAAGGCGATCGCTTTCTCTTCATCAATTTACAAAAAAATCTCATGAAATTTTCTGAATGTTTATATGATCGTATTTTTGTGGAAAATAGAAATAAAACTCTTATGAAAAGGAGGTAAATCGTGGACAATTATAGAAATAGTAGCTACAGAAAAGAAAAGAAAAAGGAAAATGGAGTGATACGATTGATGCCAACAACTATTAAACAGTCAACAGGAAAAGTTGATACTGTGAGAAAATCTGATTTTAGTAAGGAAAAGAAAAAGAGTGCACGTGAAATCCAAGATGAAATTGGCATTTATGGTGCATTTGGTCGCACACTTGTAGATTTACACAAACAAGGAAGGTAGTTGTCAAATGGACTATATTATTGATGCTGAGCAAATGAATAATGAGAATTTATTTAAAGCATCTGTTTATTTGGATGCTTGTTTTATTTTGGCGTACCTAGATAAAACAGATCTCAGAAAGCTGGATGTAGCCGATACTCTTGATATTTGGGCGGAAAATGAGGTGAAGCTTGGATATAGTAATCATACCTTTACCGAAGTAACCAATCGCTTATTTCAAATGTTAGTATTAGGTTCCCTTCAGGTTTATCATGAAAAAAAACAACTTCTTAACAATACAAGGAATGGATTTGATAAATTAAGTGATGACGAAAAAGGAAAATTAATTAATCTAGATTCTGCTCGATATCTTTACAGAGTAGCTAAAGATGAAGATATACTAAGGTTTTACAACAGAGAAGTAGCAGCAAATGTCGGTGAGTTAATTAAACGGGCAAAAGAAGACCAAAACAAACGGTATTTGTTGGATATTTTTTACCATCTTGCATTGGAAATTTTTAATAATTTTATTCGGAAAATGAGAGAAGAACTCGAATTTGAGGTAGAATTGTTCTCTGATGGTTTTGAGGAAAATGAGTTAGCTAAAGTACATATGCAACTAACCCAGCTGGATTCAACTGATTCGGTTCATTTAGCTATTGCAAGAATAAATGAATTTGATTATTTAGCCACTTTGGATAGCGATTTTGTGCATGATTATTACCCAAATGTTGATGGATTAGCTATGAAAATTATCAAGGTTGCATAAGAGTTTTAAACTTTTAATTTTGACTTTAATATAGAAGAGTCTAGTATTTATATTAGGTTCTCTTTTTTCTGTAAGAAAGCTTATAATTACTGGGGGTCTGGAAATGGATAAAAATATTAAAGAATATAAAGAATTTCTTGAAGATGAATTAAAAAGAAGTAAGGAACATTCTACCATCTTAGATGAAATTAATATAAAACTTCACGAAATGAGAGAAATAGCAGAGTATGCATTAAATAATAATCTGACCAAGGAAGAAACTAATAGATTGAATTCCCGACTCATCGCATTAAAGGAAGAAATTATCGAATTAGAAAAAGGATTATTTTATATAGTTCAATAATCCTAATGTTTTTAATAATGGCAATTAGTACTATCCTACATAGTACATTCCTCTCTAAAATAACTTCTTTCCTTTTATTCCTTAAATATCTCTCAAAATAACCGATATAAGATATATAAATTCTAGTTGTAGCCACAGGGGGATAATTAAAATGATAGAACGAATTGGTTCCCAACAAAATCTTTACACATCTAGACAAGCGGAAAATATAAATGGTATAGAGAAAACAGTAGATAGTAAAATGGATGCTCCATTGCAGCTTTATGGTCCAAAACCAAATAAAGAGCAATTAGATGAAGTAATTGAAAGTATTAATGCTTTTATGCAGCCTTCCCATACTTCTTTGAAGTTTGAGCTTCATGAGAAATTAAATGATTATTATGTAACGGTAATTGATGATGATACGAAAGAAGTAGTCCGCGAAATTCCTTCTAAGAAAATGCTCGATATGTATGCAGCAATGAAGGAATTTATGGGCTTAGTGATTGATGAAAAGATTTAGAAGAGGTGAGTTAGGATGGTATTAAGAATTGGTGGATTAGCTAGTGGAATGGATATTGATACCCTTGTTGAACAGTTAATGACAGCAGAAAAGGTACCACTAGATAAGATAAATCAGAAAAAGACATATACAGAATGGCAGCGAGATGACTACCGTGAGATGAATTCTTTGTTGCTAGATTTAGATACTACTATTTTTAATGGAGTGGCAAAGGAAGCAAGTTATATTAAGAAGACAGTGGCTATATCTAATTCGGATGCACTATCTGTAAAAAATGTCAATTCGACGATTGATTTTTCGGGTACAGTAAAAATAGAAGAAATTGCATCTGCTGCATCCATGCATAGTTATACAAAATCTAGGGTTACCGATTCTTCAAAACCTCTTAGTGAATATGGTTTAACAGCAGACCAGACAATAACAATTAGTGCGATTAACAAAGATGGAGTAATGCAAGAAAAGCCTTATGAGCTAACTATTACTAAAGAAGATACATTGGATAGCATCATTTCTAAAATTAATAAAGATTCTGGAGTAACAGCTTTCTATGATACTTTTACGCAAAAGATTTCCTTTACTGCTAAAAATACAGGGAATATTGCTGGTTCAGGAGATATTGATCGTACACCAGAGATTATTCTCACTGATACTGGTGATGGGCAAGTTGGAAATAAGTTCTTTAATAATATTTTAGGGATTAATTCTAATAATGTTCTTGCAGCAGATAAAGATGCAGGAAATGCTGGAACCAACGCTAAAGTTGAATACAATGGGCTAGAAATCACTCGTCCATCCAACACCTTCACCATCAATGGAGTAGAATTCACTGCCAAAAAAGTTACAACAGATCCAGTAACATTCTCTTCTACACCAGATGTGGACAGCATTTTAGATACAATTACCCAATTCGTTAATAAATATAACGAAGCAGTAGAAAAAATCCGTGCCAAAACAACAGAATCAAAGTATCGTGACTATGCTCCTCTAACAGATGCACAGAAGGAAGATATGACAGAGGATGAAATTGAAAAATGGGAAAAACTAGCAAAAAGTGGTACATTGAAAAATGATTCCATATTAACGAATGTTTTATCAAAAATGCGTTCTAATTTTAGCTCACCTGTTAGCGGAACATCTACCTACACACAACTATCGCAAATTGGAATTACCACAACTGCCAATTATTTAGATGGTGGGAAGCTAACGATTGATGAAGATAAACTAAGAGAGGCAATTTCTGCAGATCCAAACGCTGTCTATGAACTTTTTCAAAAGGATGGTGACACAAGTTCGGAACAAGGAATTGCTCGTCGCTTAAGAGATAGCTTAAAAACAGCGATGACGGATATCACAGCAAAAGCAGGGAAGGCTTCTAGTGTAAATAATACATTTACACTCGGAAAGGTATTAAATAATTATTCTGACCAAATAACCCGGTTTGAGGATAAATTAGAGATGCTTGAATCCCGCTATTGGGCTCGTTTTACAGCAATGGAAACGGCAATCAACAAGGCAAACAGCCAGTCTACGTATTTAACAAGTATGTTTAGTTCTTAATAAAAAGGAGATTTAAAAAATGGCCATTTCTAATCCATATCAATCCTATCAGCAAAATGCAGTAAATACTGCCTCTGCTGGAGATTTAACATTAATGCTTTATAACGGCTGTCTAAAATTTTTACACTTAGCCAAAAAAGCAATTGATGAGAAAGATATTCCAACACGCAATTTAAATATCCAAAAATCACAAAATATCATTAAGGAATTAATGGTAACATTAAATATGGATATTCCAATTTCACAAAATTTGATGTCGTTGTATGATTATATGAATCGTCAGTTGATTAAGGCAAATATTGAGAATAATAGGGCGCTTATTGAAGAAGTAGAATCACTAGTGACTGAATTCCGTGATACATGGAAAGAGGCGATTGTTCTTAATCGTCAAAAACAGCATGGTCAGGGCGGCCAAGCATAATGGAAGCATTAAAGCGATGCTATGCTATTACGAATGAATTGGTGGAGCTGTTAAAGGGTGAATCGGAAGTAGATACGGAGAAAGTCAATCAGCTTCTCGATCAAAGGCAAGCTTGTCTGACACTTCTTACGTCACCAACGACAGAAACCGAACAGAAAATCGGACAGGCTCTCTTGCAGCAAGATAAAGAATTGGTTGCATTGCTACAAAAAGAAAAGCAATCGATTCAAAAAGAAATAAGAAGCCTAGAATACAAAAAAAAATCCAATCAGAAATATGTTAATCCATATCAATCCTTGCAAACGGATGGCATGTTTTACGATAAACGCAAATAGTGGGTCAAGGGGCCAGGTTCCTTGTCCCACTTTTTTTCTGTTTAGTTAGAGGATTAGCTTTATTTTTGTTGAAATAAGTAGGCAGAGTTATTTCTCTTCTCTTTTTCTCCTTCTTTTTCCACATGTTAAAACCTTCTATCATCCATTCCCGAAAACGAATAAATCTCTAGGAGTAAATTTAGTTATTGTATGGAGGTGGTGCTTATTGGCAAGAAATCCAAGAAAAAAGAGTGTGAATGGTATTTATCACATTATTATAAGAGGTATTAATAGACAAATTATTTTTGAAGATAACGTGGATAAAATCCAATACTTAAAAACATTAAAAAAGTATAAGGGGATTTGTAAGTTTAAGTTATATGGTTATAGTTTGATGGATAATCATATTCATCTTTTGTGTAAAGAAACAGATGAATCTATTTCAGAGATAGTGAAGAGAATTAGCTCCAGTTATGTCCATTGGTATAATGCAAAATATGATAGGAGTGGCCATTTGTTTGAGGGGCGGTTTAAAAGTGAGACCGTTGAAGATGTGAGATACTTTTTAACGGTGCTTCGATATATTCATCAAAATCCACTAAAAGCTGGTGTATCAAAGAATGTTTTGAATTGTAAATGGACGAGCATAAGCGAGTATATGGATAAACCTAATTTGGTTGATACAGAACTTGCTCTTCAACTATTTTCGAGTGATGAGAAGAAAGCATTAGAATTATTTAAAGCATATTCTTTTGAACTTAATGAAGAGAACTGTTTAGATTCGAATAACGCTGTTAAAGTTGCTGATGAAGAAGTTTTGAAAATAATGAGGAGTTTAGAAATACCCAATAATGCTACCCTACAGAAACTGAATAAAAAAGAGAGAGATAAATTATTAAAGAAGCTGAAATGCATAGAAGGAGTAACTATTAGACAAATAGCAAGACTTACTGGCATATCCAAAAGCGTTGTTCAGCGTGCAAAGTAAGAAGAAGGAGATGAAAACAGAAGAAAGGGAGCGAATATCCAATTGTGGATACTTGCTCCCTTTTTCCTTTTAAGTTAAGCTGGGACAGAGAACCTGACCCCACTGTCCCACTGAGAACTGGGACAAGGAACCTGACCCCCACTGTCCCAGTTATTTAAATCACCCGAGACAACCCAACACGAGTCTGCTTATTCTCCACATTCTCACCAATCAACACAATCTCCGAATCTGCGTCTTCTGGTGCAATAATGCTATGATCCTCCACTTTTACTTTACAAGCAGTGACACTTTTTTCGATGACTACATTTTCACCGATAACGGTTCCAGGAAGGAGTACGGAGTCTTTAACGATTGATCCTTTTCCGATAATGACATCATGGAAGATGACAGAGTTTTCTACTGTTCCATAAATTTCGCAGCCTTCACTAATAATGGAGCGTTTTACGGTAGCGGAAGATTCAATATAGGATGGGGCAAAGCAGTGTTCGTGGGTAAATACGGTCCAGTCTTTGTCATTTAGAAAGATATTGCTTTCTTTTGATAATAAGTCCATATTTGCTTCCCAGAAGCTGTCGATTGTCCCAACGTCTTTCCAGTAGCCTTTAAACGTATAGGCGTGTAATTTGCGGTTATCTGTAAGCATGGCAGGAATAATATCTTTCCCAAAATCCTTTGATGATAATTCATTTTTTTCTTCTTTTTGTAAATAGTTTTTAAGTGTTTTCCATTTAAAGATATAGACACCCATTGAAGCAAGATTTGACTGTGGGTTAGCTGGCTTTTCCTCGAAATCAACGATGCGGTTGCTTTTGCTGTCTGTATTCATGATTCCGAAGCGGCTAGCTTCTTCCCATGGAACTTCTGTCACAGAAATCGTTGCATCTGCGCCTGTTTTTATATGCTGTTGTAACATTAGGTTGTAATCCATTTTATAAATATGGTCGCCAGAAATAACGAGAACATATTCCGGGTTATACTGGTCAATATAGGATATATTTTGATAGATAGCATGTGCTGTACCATCATACCAGCGTTCTTCTGTACCACATTGGTATGGAGGAAGGATGCTTAGTCCGCCATCTCTGCTGTCCAAATCCCAATCTTTTCCGTCTTTAATGTAATTTTGCAGTACATGTGGCTGGTATTGTGTTAGTACACCAACGGTATCTATTCCTGAATTACGGCAATTGCTTAAAGTGAAATCAACTATACGATATTTTCCTCCAAATGGTACTGCTGGTTTCGCTAATTCTTCTGTTAGTTTTTTTAGTCTTGTCCCTCTTCCTCCAGCTAAAAGCATTGCGATACATTTTTTATTCAAAATAGATCCCTCCAGTATGCGTTGTCAAATCTTCCATTGTTAGAATTTCAAGAGAAAGTAAGATGCTCCTTATTTTTCCAGAATTTTTTCAAATTTTAAGAACATCTCTTAAAAAGAAAATGTTCCTCACGTTTCTATCAAGTAAGTAGATCTATTTCGTTATAAACGATCATCTTCCCAAAGTTTATAAAAGTACTCTTCCTCTTCCATTTCTTTTAATTCTGCTTCATGCTGATTTTGTAAAATTTTTTCACTCATTCATTGTACCTCCAAGTTAATTTCTTAATGTGTTCATTGTAGCAAATATAAAACAATGAATTGTAAAAATATTTTGATTAATTTCGATAAATCTCGACACAAACCTAGGTGATGATACTCACAATTACATCTTTTGTTAGGAATATAGGCTTCTCCTCATAGATTATGTCGAAATGTTTTTAAATAGTGCAATTGGTTGTCTAGATATTTAACAACAATAGAATTAACCTTTAATACGAAAAATACTAGTATTGACGGCCTTTTGCCTATCTAAATTCTTAAAATAACTAATTCTTTTAGCAGGAATAAGTTTCTTTATATTTAAGGAACGTGACGTTTTATTTATGCTGTATATATATCCTGTCCGCCGTTGATTGAAACATTTTCTGACATAAAAATTTGCTGGAATTATTATACTAATAAATTTCCTCATAAAAATGTTCACAAGTTTGTCGAAATTTCATATCGTTTTAGCAGGATTTTAGTAGGGTAGGCTAGAAATATATAGTATAGTCAAAATGATTCCTTCTAGGTATATTTCTATTTACCATTAGGAAAAAATAAGACTTGCACTGGAAATTATAAAGGAGGAGTAACTTATGAATTTCAACATTAGAGGAGAAAACATTGAGGTAACTCCAGCAATTAGAGAGTATGTCGAGAAGAAAATATCCAAATTAGAAAGATATTTTTCTGAAACACCAGATGCAAAAGTAAACGTCAACCTTAAAACATATAATGACAAAACGTCTAAGGTCGAGGTTACGATTCCAATGTCCCAGCTGCTGTTGCGTGCAGAAGAAGACCATATGGACATGTACGCAGCAATCGATTTAATCTCAGATAAATTAGAAAGACAAATAAGAAAACATAAAACAAAAGTAAATCGTAAGCATAGAGAAAAAGGCAATTTAAATGAACTATTCGGTTCTTATGAAAGTGTGCCAAGTGGTGAGGATGAAGAACAAGAGCTAGAAATCGTTCGCCAAAAACGCTTCAACCTAAAACCAATGGACAGCGAAGAAGCCATCCTGCAAATGGATTTATTGGGCCATAACTTCTTCGTCTATACAGATGCTGAAACAAATAACACGAATATCGTCTACAAACGAAAAGATGGAAAATACGGATTAATAGAAGCACAATAAAAGACAAACCTGCAGCGAAAAGCTGCAGGTTTTATTCATAAAGTAAGACGGTGAAAAGATATTGTGAAATATAAAATATCAATATAAGCATTCAAAAAATAAGCCTCTCTTTTTGTACATCATATATGTCAATAGACAAACTCTCCAAATTCCTAAAGCTAATTTGTAATTCGCATTTGAAAGTTTGAAAATTCTAAAAAATACTTCCCTATTTTTAAAGGAAAGGCTATAATGAGACATGATTTAAAACAGAAGATGCGTGGTGGTTACATGAAATTGGATGAAACAGATAAAAAGATATTAGAATTACTTACAGCAAATGGCAGGCTGTCCTATGTGGAGATCGGGAAAGAACTAAATTTGTCACGAGTGGCAATCAGAGAAAGAGTCAGTCAATTAATCGAAAATGGAGTCATTGAAAAATTTAGTGCTGTCATCAATTCCGAAAAAGTAGGTAAGACGGTTTCGGCCTTTTTTGAAGTGGACTGTGAGCCAGCTTCCCTTATTCAAGTAGCACAAACGCTTGCGGAAAATCCAGTTGTAGCAAGCTGCTATCAAATGACAGGGCCAAGTACTTTGCATATGCACGTCCTAGTGGAAGACTTTGAAGCGTTAGAAAGCTTCACGAACAATGAACTATATTCCTTAGAAGGTATAACACGAGTAGAGAGCCATATCCTTTTAAGAAGATTTAAAAGTAGAAATGGCTTAAAAATTTGATACATAGCAAAGAAAAATCAAATCCATTCGGTTTGATTTTTTTGTTTTTATACGAAACGTATTCAGAAATTCTATAATATATTTTTCAGTAAAAGGAAATAAAAACCGACGACTCGTGTTTTTATTGCAAAATTCTACAAATTTCTTCTGAAAAAGTTTATAGGTAAATGATGGAACCTTTTATTTTATTGGAATAGTAATGCTCTTTTTAATTCTTTATCTAAAGAAGACTTTTTGTGAGAGATAATCCTAAATTTAATAGAATAATGTATATTAATACCTATTTTTGAATGATTATTAGAGAAGTGTTTCTATAGTCTTTTCCTTTTCCGTATTAGTAGAAATCTTTGTGAAAAACATATTATTATTTCGGAAAACTAAATGATAGGGAAACGAAAAGGTTTACAATGATTCTGTTAATATTGAATATATAAAATTATTAAATTTTTTTGAAAAATCACTAGAATTCTTATTATAACTATCTTATAATCATGAATATTAAATATTTGCTTTCGTTTGTTAATTAAATAAAGAAATTTAGTTTACTTTTGAAAGTGGAAATTGGTTATTTTTACAAAGAGGGGAAGGTGAGACGGTTGATCTCGATGATTATTAGAAGGTTATTTCAGCTAGTATTATTGCTTATTGGAATATCTTTCTTAGTTTTTGCTAGTATGCACTTGGCACCGGGGGATCCAGCTTCAATCATAGCAGGACCAACAGCATCATCTTCTGATATTGATGCGATTAAAGAAAGCTTAGGATTGAACAAACCCTTTCTTGTACAGTATTGGGATTATCTAAAAAATGTCTTACAGGGTGATCTAGGTTATTCTTATCAGACGAAACAATCTGTATCAGAAGCTATCGCCATAAGATTTCCAAATACTTTGAATTTAGCGATAGCAAGTATCATTGTTGCAATCGTCATTGGGTTGGTTGCTGGTATTATTTCAGCACTCAAGCAAAACTCATGGCTAGATGTATTTAGCACGGTATTTTCCTTAGGTGGGATATCAATTCCAAACTTTTGGCTAGGCTCCATCTTAATTTTAGTATTTGCCGTGAATCTGCAAATACTGCCGGTCGGTGGATTAGATGCTCCATTTTGGACGATAGAAGGAATGCAACAGTTAATTCTGCCTGCTATTACATTAGGAACAGGTTCAGCTGCAATGATTGCCAGGATGAGTCGTTCTTCGATGCTAGAAGTCATTCAAGCTGATTATGTACGAACAGCAAGAGCAAAAGGGGTAAAAGAAAGTTCCATTATTGGTGTTCATGCAATGAAAAATGCAATGATTCCAGTCATTACCGTAATTGGCGTTAACTTTGGAGGATTATTAGGAGGAACAATTATTACGGAACAAGTTTTTGCGATAAACGGTGTTGGAAGATTAATGATTGATGCGATTGCTTCAAGAGATTTTCCAATGGTGCAAGGTTCTGTATTATTGGTAGCTTCCCTCTTTGTTTTAGTCAATTTAATCGTAGATATTATATATGTATTTGTAGATCCAAGAATCAGCTATGACAATTAGGAAAGGGGGAAACCAATGGAAACTGTACCAAATCCACAACTATCTCCAGCTGTGAAGAAAGTGAAAAAAGATTCCTTTCTATTAGACACTTGGAAAAAATTAATTAAAAATCGGTTAGCGGTCGTTGGGTTGATTATTATTATTTTGCAAATAGTTATAGCAATAGCTGCACCGTTAATCACAAGCTATGATCCTGCTCGTCAAAACCTCGAAGCAACTGAATTACCAATGTTCACGGAAGGGCACTGGCTCGGTACAGATAATTATGGGCGTGATATGTGGAGCAGAATTGCTTATGGAGCAAGAATTTCTCTTGTAGTAGGTAGTATTGCCGTCGCTCTTGGATTAGTTGGCGGGATTACATTAGGGTTATTAGCAGGATATTATCGTAAATTAGATGGAATTATTATGAGGATAGTAGACTTATTATTTTCCTTTCCAGGCATTTTGCTTGCAATGCTTATCATTGCTGTGCTTGGTACGAGTTTAGTAAATGTTGCGATTGCGATAAGTATCTGGTCCATTCCTTCTTGTGCCAGAATTGTCAGAGGCTCTGTCTTATCAGTGAAAAAACAAGAATATGTCTTGGCAATGAAATCACTGGGAGCAAGTGATGTACGCATTATGTTCAAGCATATTTTGCCAAACTGTACAGCACCAATTATCGTGTTTGCAACGATGCGGATGGCAACAGCCATTCTATCCACTGCATCCCTCAGTTATTTAGGATTAGGGGCTCAGCCGCCGACACCTGAATGGGGAGCAATGATATCACAAGGCCAGGCGTATATGTGGACATCTCCTCATATGACGATTATTCCTGGTATTGCCATTATGCTTACAGTGTTTGCGTTTAATGTTGTCGGTGATGGATTAAGAGATGCGCTCGATCCGAATATGAAAGTTAATCAATAACAAATACATAGATTAAGGGAGAGTTTTTAGATGAAAAAGATAGTTTTTGCCATGATGGCATTATTGCTGCTTGTTGCAGCAGGATGTTCGAATTCTAGTGGGGGATCCAGTTCAAATGGAGAAAGTGTAGCACAGGAAATAACATATGCGACAACTTCAGATGTTGTAGGATTATCCCCAATTTTAACAAATGATTCTGTTTCTTCTTCTGTCAATGAGCAAGTGTATGAAACATTGTTTACACGTAATTCGGAAACAATGGAAATTGAACCACTTTTAGCAGAGTCCTATGAAAATCCAGATGATTTAACATGGATAATTAAATTAAAAGAAGGAATTAAGTTCCAAGATGGTACAGACTTTAATGCAGAAGCAGTAAAATATACCTTTGATAAATTCCGTGATCCAGAAACAGCGGCACCACGCGCATCTTTGCTTGAACCGATTGAATCTGTCAATGTACAAGATGAATACACTGTAGAGATTAAAACAAAGTATGCATACGGTGCTTTACTTGCAGCACTTTCTCATTCTAATGCTGCCATCGTTAGTCCAGAGGCTGATAAAAATGGCGATTTAATGAAAAATCCTGTCGGTACTGGTCCATTTAAATTTGTAAGCTGGACACCAGGTGAATCTGTTGTATTGGAAAAATATACTGATTACTGGCAGGGGGAAGCAAAACTAGACAAAATTACATTTAAAGTGGTACCTGAAGTAACAACTGCAATTTCGATGCTACAAGCAGGAGATGTTCAATTTATTGATGGTATTCCAACAGAGCAATTGTCTCGTGTAGAAGGTCTTAAAAATGTAGAAGTACAGAAAAAAGAAGGTACACCTGTTTATTGGTACGGATTTAACATGGAAAAGGAACCAATGAACAATCTTGAATTCCGTCAAGCGGTAGCATATGCATTAAATCGAGATGCTTATGTAAACCAACTTAATGGCTTAGGGGTAGCTGGTAACAGCATTATTGGACCAAAAGTATTCGGCTATGATGAAGCAAGTAATGATGCTGGCTATGATTATAACTTAGAAAAAGCTAAAGAATTAGTGGAGAAAAACGGATTTGGCGATAAAGAGTATACATTGCTTGTAGCAAACAGAGCGAACTATATGAAAATGGCAGAAATTAGCCAATCTCAATTACAAGAGGCAGGTTTCAAAATCAAAATTGAAACAATGGAGTGGGGTGCATTCTTAGATGCAAGTCGTAATGGCGACTATGAAATGAACTTCTTAAGCTGGACTAACTCAACTGCAGATGGAAGTGAATTATTATACCCTAATTTCCATTCCGATAATGTTGGCTCGTCTAACATGGTGAGATACAGTAATGAAACGTTTGATAAATTAGTAGAAGAAAGTCGTGAAAGTGTAGACCAAGATGTGCGTAAAGCAAAACTGAAAGAAGCAAATGAGTTTCTTGTAAAAGATGCACCAGCTATTGTCATGAATCATGGTGTAGTAACACTTGCGTATGATAAATCTGTTAAAGGATTAGACATTGATCCAACAGGAACTTGGTCACTATATAAAGTTTACAGAGAGTAGGGATAAAAATGGAGAAGAAGCTATTATCTGTAAAAGACTTACGGACAAATTTTCGTACAGCTGATGGGGAACTGTCAGCTGTACGAGGAATTTCTTTTGACTTAGATAAGGGAGAAACATTATGCATTGTGGGGGAATCAGGTTGTGGGAAAAGTATTACCTCCCTTTCCCTTATGGGGCTTCTTCCGAGCAATGGCTATATAAGCAAAGATTCTTCGATTGATTTAAATGGAACAGATCTATCAAAGCTCACAAAGGACCAATTACGTTCTATTAGAGGGCGCGATATGGCGATGATCTTCCAAGAACCAATGACTGCTCTAAATCCAGTGTTAACGATAGGGTATCAGCTTAGAGAGCCTCTTATGCTTCATCAGCAGTTATCCAAGCAAAAGGCACATGCCAAAGGAATTGACCTGTTAAAGCAGGTAGGAATTCCTTACCCTGAAAAAAGAATGAAGCAATATCCACATGAATTAAGTGGTGGAATGAGGCAACGTGTCATGATTGCCATTGCGTTATCGTGCCGTCCCCAATTATTGATTGCAGATGAACCAACAACTGCTTTAGATGTAACAATTCAGGCGCAAATTTTAGATTTAATGGATGATTTAAAGAAACAGCTAGGCATGGGAGTGATTATGGTTACTCATGATATGGGAGTAGTCGCTGAAATCGCTGATCGCGTCATGGTTATGTATGCTGGAGAAAAGGTGGAAGAAGGCGATGTGGAGAGTATATTTACAAATCCACAGCATCCGTACACAAGAGGTTTGCTCCATTCTGTGCCAGATATTGATGACCCATCCTTTGAACTGGAAGCAATACCAGGTTCATTGCCTAACTTAAATGAAGAAATAAGTGGATGCCGTTTTCATCCGCGCTGTCCATTTGCTACAGATAGATGTAAAGCAGAATCACCGAAGGAATATGAGCTTCATTCCGCTCATCGCGTAAAATGCTGGTTGCAGGAGGAGGTGGAAATACATGCAGACGATCGAGAAACAATCCCTTCTTAAATTAGAAGGTGTTAAAAAGTACTTTCCTATTAAAGGCGGTTTGTTACAAAGGGTTCAAGGTCATGTGAAAGCTGTCGAGAATGTTAGTTTAGAAGTTTTTGAGGGTGAAAGTGTTGGAGTAGTAGGTGAATCTGGGTGTGGAAAATCCACGCTCGGCCGAACCGTTCTTGGCTTAGAGGATATAACGGATGGAAAGGTCTATTTTCAAAGCCAAGATACACAAGCACTTTCTGGTAAAGAAAGAAAAGCAATCAAAAAAGACATGCAGATGATTTTCCAGGACCCTTATGCTTCTTTAAATCCTCGTCAAAAAATTGGAAATGCATTAGAAGAAGCATTTGTTATTCATACAAATCTAGCAAAAGAAGAAAGAAAACGAAGAGTAATAGAGCTTTTACAAGAAGTAGGGCTAAAAGAAGAACACTATGATCGATATCCCCACGAATTTAGTGGTGGACAACGTCAGCGTATCGGAATTGCTCGTGCGATTGCCCTTAATCCTTCCCTTATTATTTGTGATGAAGCAGTATCTGCTTTAGACGTATCGGTTCAAGCACAAGTATTAAAATTAATGAAGGGCTTAAAAGATAAGTATCAATTAACTTATTTATTTATCTCCCATGATTTAGGTGTAGTTCGCTATTTCTGCGATCGAGTATTAGTCATGTACTTAGGGAATACGATGGAGCTAGCTTCCTCGGAACAATTATATGAAAATCCACTTCATCCTTATACAAAAGCGTTGTTATCCTCGATTCCACGCCCTAAAATAGGTGTAAAGGGTGAACGCATTCGCTTACAGGGAGAGATTCCGAATCCAGCGAACCCGCCATCAGGCTGTCCATTTCATACCCGCTGTCCGATTGCAACTGACTTATGTAAACAATCGAAACCAGAGTGGAAAGAAGCAGAGCCGAATCATTTTGTAGCCTGTCATTATGTCGGAAAGGAATTGAATTAATATGAAATTAGATTACTTATATCATCCTTATCCATCCCAACGCAATACTGTTTTTGCCAAGAAAGGAATGGTTGCTACTTCCCAGCCTTTAGCTGCTCAAGCTGGGCTGGAGATTTTGCAGAAGGGGGGAAACGCAATTGATGCGGCGATTGCTACAGCAGCGGCATTAACGGTAGTAGAACCTACTTCTAATGGAATCGGTGGAGATGCGTTTGCACTTGTATGGGTAAAAGACAAACTTCATGGATTAAACGCAAGTGGTCCTGCTCCAAACGCTATTTCCATTGATGATTTAAAAGCGAAGGGCTTCGAGAAGATGCCAACCCATGGTGTTATCCCAGTTACTGTACCGGGAGTTCCATCTGCTTGGGCTGCTCTTGCTGAGAAATTTGGAAAGCTGCCTTTAAAAGAAACATTAGCACCTGCTATTCGTCTTGCAGAAGAGGGGTATCCAATTAGTCCAACTTTAGGAAAGTATTGGAACCTTGCCTATAATCGTTTTAAAGAAATTTTTCAAGGAGAAGAGTATAAGCCTTGGTTTGATACATTTGCACCAAACGGAAAAGTACCACAAATTGGTGAAATTTGGTCATCAAAAGGTCATGCAGCTACTTTGCGCTCGATTGCAGAAACGAATGCAGAAAGCTTTTACCGTGGAGAATTAGCAGACAAAATATCGCAATTTATGGAGGAGCATGATGGCTATCTTCGTAAAGAGGATCTAGCTCGCTTTTATCCAGAATGGGTAGACCCGATTTCTGTTTCTTACAAAGGCTATGATGTTTGGGAAATTCCGCCAAATGGCCAAGGTTTAGTGGCGTTAATGGCGCTTAATATTGCAAAAGGCTTTGATTTAACCGAGAAGGATTCTGTTGATACATATCATAAACATATTGAAGCAATGAAGCTTGCGTTCACAGATGGGAAAGCCTTTATTACGGAAGAAAAAGAGATGCCTCATACGGTGAGTGAGCTATTAAGTGAAGAATACGCAGCGTTAAGAAGAGAATTAATTGGCGAGCATGCGATTACTCCTGAGCCTTTATCTCCTCCAAAGGGCGGAACGGTATACTTAGCAGCTGCAGATGAAGAAGGAAATATGATTTCCTATATTCAAAGTAACTATATGGGCTTTGGTTCAGGGATTGTCATTCCAGGAACAGGAATCGGTCTGCAAAATCGTGGACATGATTTCTCACTAGATCCAACCCATCCCAATGCATTAAAGCCAGGGAAACGAACATATCATACCATTATTCCTGGGTTCCTTACCAAAGATAATAAACCAGTTGGTCCTTTTGGGGTTATGGGTGGCTATATGCAGCCACAAGGACATTTCCAGGTAATAACAAATACAATCGACTTCCATTTAAACCCACAAGCTGCTTTAGATGCACCAAGATGGCAGTGGATGGAAGGCAAGAAAATTTTAGTAGAACCTCATTTTCCAAACTATCTCGCTCAAGCACTGGCAAGACGAGGGCATGAGATTCAAACGGCTACAGACTACGGTCATTTTGGCAGAGGACAAATCATCTGGCGAGATGAAGAAACAGGTGCATTAATTGGAGGAACAGAATCAAGAACAGATGGAGCGATTGCATCCTGGTAAGACTTCAGAAAGGTTGTTGATTTTATGACATATTGGCATCTATTTCTTGCTTTTTTCCGAGTGGGAATATTAGGATATGGCGGCGGTCCATCTTCTATCCCACTTGTGAAAAACGAAGTAGTGGATAAATATAAATGGATGACAGATGATGAGTTTTCCGATGTTTTAGCATTAGGGAATGCATTGCCTGGACCGATTGCAACCAAAATGGCAGGCTATATTGGTTGGCAAGTAAAGGGAGTCTTTGGAATGATAATTGCCATTATCGCATCTGTTGTTCCTACTATTTTATTAATGATTGTTCTTTTAACCTTTTTAAATTCTTTCAAGGATAAGCCTTGGGTATTAGGAATGACAAAGGCAGTAGTTCCAGTAGTTGGCGTGATGCTTGGGGTATTGACAGTGGACTTTTTAAAGAAAGTAAATACTAGCTTTGGCGTGAAGCTAACGATTGGGTTAGTTGTAGCAAGTATCATTCTTTTAGTTCTTCTGAATATCCATCCTGCGATTGTGATTGGCGTCGTCATTGTCATTTCACTTCTAAGTAAGAAGGAGAAGCAGGAAGTGAAAGAGGTGAAGGCTTCGTGATTTATTGGCACATCTTTTGGGCATTTTTTCTACCTGGAATTCTTGGTTATGGAGGCGGACCTGCTTCGATTCCTTTAGTGGAAAAAGAAGTGGTTGATCGGTATGAATGGGTAACAGAAAATGAATTTAGTGAAATGCTGGCAATGGGAAATGCATTGCCAGGTCCAATTGCGACCAAAATGGCAGGCTATATTGGGTTTCAAGAGGGTGGAGTACTTGGCGCAATCATCGGTGTGTTTGCAACAGTCGCCCCATCCTTAATTTTAATGATTGTCCTCTTACGTTTGCTAATGAAATTTAAAGATTCTCCAAAAGTGAATCTACTGACAAACTTAGTTAGACCAGTAATTGCTGTTTTGCTGGCAATGATGACAATCAGTTTTTTCCAAAATTCTTATAATGGAATTGGAATTCTGCAGACTGCATTCATTGGCCTCATTAGCTTCATTTTATTAGAAAAAGTAAAAGTTCATCCTGCTTATGTGATAGCAGGTTCCCTTGTATATGGGGCAATTTTCTTAGCTTAAAAAGGAGGCAAGAACATGACATTTTCTATTGTCGGGTATGATCCACAGGAAAAAGAATGGGGTATTGCTGTCCAATCGAAATTTCTTGGTGTTGGAGCAGTTGTTCCATGGGCAAAGGCAGGAGTGGGAGCAGTTGCTACTCAATCTTATGCAAATACGTCCTTTGGTCCAGAAGGCTTACGTTTAATGGAAGAGGGAAAATCAGCAGAAGAAGCATTGCATGCCTTATTAGACAAGGACCCAGGCAGAGAGCAAAGACAAGTTGGTTTTATTGATGCTAACGGCAATGCAGCAACGTTCACGGGAAAAGAATGCTATAACTGGGCTGGAGGGGTAACAGGGCCTCATTTCGCAGCACAGGGAAATATTTTAGTGGACGAAAATACAGTAAAAGCAATGGCTGACACTTTTCAAAAAAGAGAAGGGAATCTTGCTGAGCGATTACTTTCAGCATTGCAAGCAGGACAGAATGCAGGTGGTGACAGTAGAGGGCAGCAATCAGCAGCTCTTCTTGTTGTAAAGGATAGAGGAGGCTATGGTGGCTTTAATGATCGCTATATTGATTTGCGTGTAGAAGATCACGAAGAACCAATAAAAGAACTAACCCGCATCTATCAATTACAGCAATTATATTTCGCTCCATCAAAGCCAGAGAATATTATTCCAATTGAAGGAAGTACGTTAGAAGAATTAACGACACACCTCAAAAGATTGGGCTATCTAAACGAAACAATCACGGCAATATCTGAAGCACTTACTACCTATATTCATACCGAGAACTTTGAAGAAAGAGAACAAAAAGAGGGCTTTATTGATTCAGAAGTACTCGAGTATATGAAAAAACAAAAATAATCAAACTAGAAACTTCCTATTATATAGGGAGTTTTTTGTTTGATAAAAGAGAAGTTAAGTGTAGCCTCCATCTTGCGAACTAATTGATTTGGCAGAACAAGTTGATCTACAGTAATCATTTCTAATTGGTCTCTTTGAATAGAAGAATGTTTGGAAGGGAGTGTTTCAACTCTAAAAAATTTTCTAGCTGTAATTTAAAAACAGAGCAGTTAAAATTCTAGACTAAATTGATAAAGCCATGTTGATTGGAGCGGAAGGGGTGAGACTCCTATGGGAGATGCGAGAAAGTCCGAGACCCTGCAGGAGCGAAACGAGGGCACTGAAAAAGTCTAGTTCTCCAAATTAAATGAGGTTTTATTTATTTGAAAGCAAATAATAAGTTGGTTTGGAGAGGTGTCCGCTCGACTCCTACGGGAGATGCGAGAAAGTCCGAGACCCTGCAGGAGCATAGCGACGAAGCGGCTCGGCGCTCGCCCCGGTGAGTCGTGCGGTAAGCCTCGGAAAACAATAGCCTAAACTAAGTTAGAATGGTTTGGTAACTACCGATTCACCAGGTAATACACTTTTCAGTGGCCTCAGCGAAACGACGAAGCGGCTCGGCGCTCGCCCCATGGAAAGCGAACCCCTGTAGCGGAAATCAACATCCCTATTAGAAAGGGCTACAAAAAAGACCATAGGCAAAATCCTCAAACTAAAAGGAGTTTGTCTCCAGTTTGAAACTTCCTATTATATAGGGAGTTTTTTATCGTGTTGACTTCTGTATATTCTCAAACAGCAATGATCGGAATAGAATGTTCATATAGGTAAAAGCAACTGGAAAAACGATATTTCCAGACAATTTATTAAATAAAAAGGATTGAAATTCCAGATGAGAACTTCTATAATGAAGGTAATAACTACCATACTAGTACCATTAGAATACCAAGAAAAAGGTGAGTATAATAGTTTCAATAAGAAAAAGGCAAAATATTTCCACACGAGATTTTGTTTATGAAACAATAAAAAATAGAATAACAGATTTAGGATTAAAACCAGGGCAAAAGATTTCTGAACAAGAAATCGCAAGTGAGTTAAACGTAAGTCGCACCCCGGTAAGAGAAGCTTTCTTAAAGCTTTCCCAAGAAGATTTGCTTGGAATATATCCGCAAATTGGTACGATTGTTTCCTTGATTGATTTAGATCTTGTGGAAGAAGCAAGGTTTGTTCGAGAAAATATGGAAAAAGCAGTTGTGAGAGAAGCTTGTGAGGTTTTTGACCAAGAGCAGTTATTTAAATTGGAATCCAATATTGCCATGCAGGAATTATGTTTAAAAAATGAATCCCACCAACAATTATTGGAATTAGATGATCAGTTTCATCGGTTATTATTTGAGGGATGTAAAAAACTGAGAACATGGAAGATGATTAGACAAATGAACAGCCACTTTGATCGCTTGCGTGTTCTGCGATTAGAATCAAATCTGGAATGGGATATGCTTGTTTCTCAGCATAAAGATATCTTTCAATTTATCAAGGAAAAGAAAGCAATTGATGCAGAAAAATTAATAGGGATACATTTAAATTTAGTTAACTTTGAGAAAATGGAATTAAAGAAGACTTATCCTGATTATTTTAGTTAAGATTAGTAGAATTTTATCATAGCTTTTTCACAGAATTTTAATCAAGCTTTATAGGTTAATTATAGGAGGATTAAGCAAATGGAAAAAATGATGGATAAAGAAAATCAACGATTCGTAACCAATAGTTATCACTGTTGGTTGCAGTATCGTAAAATTAAAAACGCTGATAAATATACCAACATAGCTTCTACTATTTCAATTGCTTTACAATCAGTAGTCATTGATTCTGCTGTAAACGAACTTAAAATTGCTCTTAAGTCTATGCTAGATGTTGTACCAACTGTTCAACAATCTGTTGCAGATGAGTCTTCTATTGTTTTGGGTACATATGAAAGCGTTAACTTAAATGAATTTGGAATTTCGCCAAGATTATTTGATGACTTAAATGAGGAAGGCTATTTAGTAAAAACAACCGATGATAATAGACAAGTGCTATTAATTGGAAAAACAGATAAAGGAGCTTTATATGCAGTTTTCCACTTTTTAAGAATTTTACAACAAGAAGAATCCCTTATTGGCTTAGAAATAAGGGAAACACCAAAACATCAGTTAAGAATGATGAATCAATGGGATAATATGAACGGTTCTATTGAACGAGGTTATTCTGGTAACTCCATCTTTTTTAATGATAACGATTTCACGAAGGATTTCGCAAGAATTAAAGATTATGCTCGCCTTCTCTCTTCTGTTGGAATCAATGCCATCTCGATTAATAATGTAAATGTATGGGAGGTGGAGACGAAATTACTTACAAAGGAATTTTTGCCTAAAGTGAAAGAAGTGGCAACTATTCTAAGGTCTTATGGGATTACTACTTATTTAAGTATAAATTATGCTAGTCCTATAGAATTGGGGAATCTTCCAACTGCCGATCCACTGGATAAAGAAGTAGAAAAATGGTGGGCGAGAAAGGCAGAAGAAATTTATAGCCATATCCCTGATTTTGGTGGTTTCGTGGTGAAAGCAGATTCAGAAGGTAGACCTGGACCATTTACATATGGCAGAGGCCATGTTGAGGGAGCTAATGTTTTAGCACGAGCATTACAGCCTTTTAATGGAAAAGTAGTATGGCGTTGCTTTGTTTACAATTGTTTACAGGATTGGCGGGATAGAAAAACAGATCGAGCTCGTGCAGCATACGACAATTTTAAGCCCCTTGATGGACAATTTCTTGATAATGTTATTTTGCAAGTTAAAAATGGGCCAGTGGATTTCCAAGTACGTGAACCAATCTCTCCGCTAATAGGCGCTATGAAAGAAACGAACCAGGTAGTGGAATTTCAAATTGCACAAGAATATACGGGTCAACAAAAAGACGTTTGCTATTTAGTTCCACAGTGGAAGGAAATATTAAACTTTGATACATATGCTGATGGAGAAGGATCGACCGTAAAATCAATAGTAGATGGTTCACACTATAACTATAGCCATAGCGGTATTGCTGCTGTATCTAATATAGGCAATGATATAAATTGGACTGGAAATACATTAGCACAGGCCAATCTTTATGGATTTGGCAGATTAACCTGGAATCCTGATTTATCAACAGAAGAAATTACAGATGAATGGATTCAATTAACTTTTGGTCATGATCCGAAAGTGGTAGAAGTATTGGAATTTATTTTGCTCCAATCATGGAGAACCTATGAAAATTATACTGCACCACTTGGCGTCGGCTGGATGGTAAATCCTAATCATCATTATGGTCCAAACGTGGATGGATATGAGTATTCAAAATGGGGTACATACCACTTTGCTGACTGTAAAGGAATTGGTGTAGACCGTACAATGAAAACTGGAACTGGCTATGTGGGACAATACTTTGGACCAAATGCAGAACGATACAATTCATTAGAAGATTGTCCAGATGAGTTGCTTCTATTTTTCCATCATGTACCATACACACATAAACTTCACTCTGGAGAAACCGTCATTCAGCATATTTATAATACACATTTTCAAGGTGTAGAAGAAGTGGAGACGTTTATTAAGAAATGGAATGAATTAGAAGGAAAAGTAGAGAATTGGGTTTTTGAAAATGTGAAAGAACGTTTTCAGCTTCAATTAGAAAATGCTATGGAATGGCGTGATCGCATTAATACGTATTTCTATAGAAAATCAGGAATAGCAGACGAAAAAAATAGAACAATATATTAAAATCAGTACCTCATTTATCCCGCATTATGGCCAGTAAAGTAGCCTTCCCGCTGCAAAAGAAGGACGGAACTGCGCGTATAAGACCAATTGATGCAACGGTCAATTAGTGGGGGTTGAAAAGCCTCCCCTGATTGACGTTGTTTTAGGGAAAAAAGAAATCGTGGGCTAGTGATTTAGCCTGATAAACTTAATCATCAAGAGAACCTATCCTTTTACAATCACTTTTTATTATTATCCACTAAAAAATGAACATAGTATCTTTTATAGATAATCTTTGGAATAAAGCGTATAAGGCGAAATAAAAATTTATTTGAATTTTCTTATCATAAGTGGGGATTTGATAAAAGTTGAAAGCGTTTTATTTTTGCGAAAGTAGTACTTATTTTCCATCCTAAATTCTAAATAAATAAAAAGGAGAGGGTTGTGTGTTAAAAGTAGCTATTATCGGTGCAGGAGCAATTTCATCAGCTCATATGGAAGCGTATTTGCAATTTACAGAGCGCTGTCAGATTGTTGCACTATGTGACATTTATCCGGTGAAGGCAGAAAAGAAGGCGAAAGAATTTAACCTTGATGTAGCCATTTATGATGACCATACAAAAATGCTAGAACGTGAGGACATTGACCTAGTATCCGTTTGTACACCACCTTATACACATTCAGAAATAACCATTAATTTTCTGGATTCTGGTAAGAATGTGTTGGTTGAAAAACCAATGGCATCTTCATTAGAGGAATGTGATGCGATGAATGCAGCTGCGGAAAGAAATCATAAAATGTTGTCTGTCATTTCACAAAACCGTTTTCGTACCCCAATGATGAAGTTAAAAAGGGTACTAGATACTAAACTTATGGGACCCATTGTCCATACACAGGTTGATTCTTACTGGTGGCGCGGGCACAGCTATTATGATTTATGGTGGCGTGGTACATGGGAAAAAGAAGGTGGCGGTTGTACACTAAATCACGCTGTGCACCATATAGATATTTTCAAATGGATGAATGGGATGCCATCTGAAGTTACTGCCGTCATGAGTAATACTTCTCATGACAATGCAGAAGTAGAGGATATTTCTATCGCTATTTGCCGCTATAATGACGGAAGTCTTGCTCAAATAACGAGCTCTGTCATTCATCATGGGGAGGAACAACAATTAATTTTTCAAGGGAAAAATGCTAGAGTCTCCGTTCCATGGAAAGTGAAGGCATCTAAATCAAAGGGAAATGGATTTCCAGAAGAGGATCCAGAGTTGGAAGAAAAGATTCAGCATTATTATGAGGAATTGGAAGAAGTACAGTATGAGGGACACACAGGTCAAATTGATGATGTGTTAACTGCGTTGGAACATGGGATTCCTGTTTTAATTGATGGAATACAAGGAAGACAGACACTGGAATTGATTTCTGCTATCTATGAATCTGCAAGCACAGGTAAAACAATTAAACTTCCATTAACGAAGGATAGCCTATTTTACACAATGGAAGGCACACAAAAAAATGCCATCCATTTCTATGAAAAGAAAACAGCGATAGAAAACTTTGAAGACAATGACATTACCGTAGGCGGAAAATACGAGTAAATAAAGGAGGAGAAAGTATTGAATAAAAATGATGGCATGAATTATGCTCCAAAAGGAAAAGTAAGCAAAGTAGTGGAAGAAGGCGAATTCCGATTTGCAGCGATTGGCTTAGATCATGGGCATATTTATGGAATGTGTAATGGTCTGGTAGAAGCAGGAGGAACTTTAGTTGCCGTTTATGACCCAGGTGTGACACGTTTCTAACGGAAAAGGTTAGGCATTAGGGAGTATTTACCACTTTCTAAGAGAACTAATTTCTCGATAGGCGGAATGAGGAGGTAACGCTCTGAAACGCCTACTCTGATACTCCGACATGCTGATTCTAGGGTTAAATAGATTGGTATGAAGCTCGGTGAAGTCGGCAGAGAGATACCGTAAGTTGATAAAGCGGAGTGTTTACTTTTCATAATCAACACGAAAGCTGTCTAGTGGTAGATGGTGTATCCTATATGCCGGGAGTCCATAAAGTGTCTATGGTTAGAATGTGTATATACACTGACGAATCTCTGAATGTACGGTTCTAGACATAAATGCTGTAGAAATGCAGCAGGTGGCAAGTAAGCCACTCGTATGTGTGGGTAAGTAAAAATCTGGCGTTATGAAAACCCATAGCTTGTTACAGGCAAGTTCAAGCATACAGGACCATAGGAGAAACCTAAGGATATATAGAAGGATAGAGAAATTGGAACGTGGAAATCGAAGGATGTGGAGGCATTAACCAGCCGTAGAAACAGTTCAGTATATAAAGGGAATTAACCTATTAAAACTGATTAGCCATTCGAGAGAGTGGAGTCATAGTACCTATGAAACCAAGATAATAATTGGTGGAGGGATAGGCTCTAGTCGGAAATTTCCAAAGCCGATTATTGTAGATGGGGTTAATAATTTTTTTACTGAAAAAATCTTATGCATATACATACATGTTACCCCGTCTAATGATTTGTTTTGGAAAATTCGATAGAACGCCGTGTGAGGTGAAAGTCTCATGCACGGTGTGAAGTGGGGGAAAGGCTAGCGATCCTATCAAAGGCTTACCTATCACTATACCCAGAAAAAGTTCAGAAGTTTTTGGAAACATACCCTAATGTTAGTGCAGCAACATCAGAAGAAGAAATTCTTCATGATTCAACGATTAATCTAGTTGCAAGTGCCAATATCCCAGTGAATCGTGGTCCGTTGGGATTACGTGTCTTAGATGCAGGCAAACACTATTTTGCAGATAAACCTGCTTTTACAACGTTAGAACAAATTGAACAAGCAAAGCAAAAAGTGCAAGAGACCGGTCTTAAATGGGGAATTTATTATAGTGAGCGGTTACATGTAGAAAGTGCCGTTTTTGCAGGTCAGTTAATTGCAGAAGGAGCGATTGGCCGGGTAATATCTGTGATGGGAACAGGACCGCATCGCGCCAATGCCAACAGCAGACCTGACTGGTTCTTTGATCCAGAGCAATATGGCGGGATTCTCACAGATATCGGAAGTCACCAAATTGAGCAATTTTTACATTATGCGAATGCGAAAAGTGCAAAAGTTCTCCATAGCAAGGTTGCCAATTATCATTATAAGCAATACCCAGCATTTCAAGATTATGGCGATGCGACATTGGTTGCAGACAATGGTGCTACGTTCTATTTCCGTGTCGATTGGTTTACACCAGATGGACTTGGGACTTGGGGAGATGGACGTGTTACAATCATTGGAACAGAAGGGTATATTGAAGTCCGTAAATATATTGACATTGCTCGCAGCAACAAGGGCAACCATTTGTATTTAGTGAATGGAGAAGGGGAAAAGCATTTTCAATTATCAGGAAAAGTAGGTTACCCATTTTTCGGAGAATTCATTTTAGACTGCTTAAATGGTACAGAAAATGCCATGACCCAGGAACATGCATTTACTGCTGCTACCATTTGTGTCGAAGCACAGGAAAAAGCGATAAAAATTGAATAATTCGTATCCTAGATTGTGGGTCTATATATAAACAACTATGTAGAAGTCTAATAAAAGATATTTAAGAAAAGTGAGTTAGACAGGAGAAGGATGCAAATAGAAACTTCCTATTAAATATAGGGAGTTTTTTTGCGGAACTTAATAGAATAAAGACTTCTGGCCAGGTATAAGTTGTCACGCTATTGTGGAAATGGTAAGATGTATAGATGATACTAGTTTGAATTTAAGGGAAAATGGGTATTTAGCAATCATTTTTCTTCTATAATATATAGTATATAATTTTAGTTTAAAGATAAACTGGTCATAAAATTGATTTTTATAGATGGAATCCTTAAAAATGTTAACAAAGAAGACAATTATTTTTCATCATTTTTTAATGAAAAAGAGATAGTCTTCCCAATAACTACTGTGATTTCTCATTATAATAGAAAAAGGAGCGTTTTTTAATGCTTGGAATTTTAAATAAAGTATTTGATCAAAACAAACGCGATATTAAGAAATTAACGAAGATTGCCGACAAGGTGGAATTGCTTGCAGATGAAACAGCAGCATTATCGGACGAGCAATTAAAAGGAAAAACGGAAGAATTTAAAGCGCGTTTCCAAAAAGGGGAAACATTAGACGATTTATTGGTAGAAGCTTTTGCCGTAGTTCGTGAAGCTGCAAAACGTGTCCTTGGCCTTTATCCATATCCAGTGCAGTTAATGGGGGGAGCATCCCTGCATGAAGGTAATATTTCTGAAATGAAAACAGGGGAAGGTAAAACGTTAACTGCGACAATGCCTGTGTATTTAAATGCATTATCTGGTAAAGGTGTTCACGTTGTTACAGTCAACGAATATCTAGCTACTCGTGATGCTGCAGAAATGGGACAATTGTACAATTTCCTTGGGCTAACAGTAGGTCTTAACTTAAACGGCATATCTAGAGAAGAAAAGCAAGAAGCCTACCGTGCAGATATAACGTATGGGACAAATAACGAGTTTGGTTTTGACTATTTGCGTGATAACATGGTTCTTTATAATGAGCAAAAGGTACAAAAACCGTTGTATTATGCAGTAATCGATGAAGTCGACTCCATTTTAATCGATGAAGCACGTACACCACTTATCATTTCTGGTTCTGCTCAAAAATCAACACAGCTTTATGTTCGTGCCAATATCTTTGTAAGCAGCTTAAAACCAGAAAAAGATTATACGTATGATGAAAAAACAAAAGGTGTTCAATTGACGGAAGAAGGGATGTCAAAAGCAGAGCGTGTTTTCCAAATTGAAAACCTATTTGACGTTTCCAATGTTGCCATTAACCATCATATTACCCAAGCGTTAAAAGCACATGCTAGCATGCATAAAGATATAGATTATGTTGTTCAAGATGGCGAAATTGTCATTGTTGACCAATTTACTGGCCGTCTCATGAAAGGCCGCCGTTATAGCGATGGCTTGCATCAAGCAATTGAAGCAAAAGAAAACTTAGAAATTCAAAATGAAAGCATGACCCTAGCAACCATCACATTCCAAAACTATTTCCGTATGTACGAAAAACTTGCGGGGATGACTGGTACTGCGAAAACGGAAGAAGAAGAATTCCGCAACATTTATAATATGAGCGTTGTTGTTATTCCGACAAACCGTGAGATTGTTCGTGATGATCGCCCTGATTTAATTTATGCTTCTATGGACGGGAAATTCCGAGCAGTAGGAGAAGACATTGCAGAGCGCCACAAAAAAGGACAACCAGTACTTGTTGGTACAGTTGCAATTGAAACATCTGAAATCATTTCGAAGTACTTATCGAAAAAAGGAATACCACATAATATCTTGAACGCGAAAAACCATGAAAGAGAAGCAGAAATTATTGCAACTGCCGGAGAAAAAGGCTCTGTTACGATTGCCACAAATATGGCTGGTCGTGGTACAGATATTAAACTTGGTGAAGGGGTAAAAGAACTAGGTGGTTTAGCAGTTATCGGTACAGAGCGTCATGAAAGTAGACGTATTGATAATCAGCTCCGCGGACGTTCTGGTCGTCAAGGAGACCCAGGGGTAACACAATTTTACCTATCCATGGAAGATGAATTAATGCGCCGTTTCGGTTCTGATAATATGAAAAATATGATGTCAAGACTAGGAATGGACGACTCCCAGCCTATTCAAAGCAAGATGGTATCTCGTGCTGTAGAATCTGCCCAAAAACGTGTAGAAGGAAATAACTTTGATTCACGTAAACAATTACTACAATATGATGATGTGCTTCGTCAACAACGTGAAATTATCTATTCACAGCGTAATGAAGTATTAACTTCTGAAAATCTGCGCTCCATTGTGGAAAATATGATTAAATCATCATTAGAGAGAAATGTCCAAGCGCATACTCCTGAAAACGGCGACAGAGAAAGCTGGGATCTTCAAGCAATTGTGGATTATGTGAATGGAAATCTTCTTAATGAAGGCGAAGTACAAGTAAGTGATCTTCGTGGAAAAGAAAGCGATGAAATCGTTGAATTCATTTTTGCGAAAGTACTACAAAGCTATAATGAAAAAGAGGAGAAGCTTTCTGCTGAGCAAATGCGCGAATTTGAAAAAGTTATCGTGCTTCGTGCAGTAGATAGCAAGTGGATTGACCATATTGACCAAATGGATCAATTACGCCAAGGTATCCACCTTCGTGCATATGGGCAAATCGATCCTCTTCGTGAATACCAATCAGAAGGCTTTGCTATGTTTGAAGCAATGGTTATTGCTATTGAAGAAGACGTCGCAAAATACATTATGAAAGCAGAAATCCGCAATAATCTTGAAAGGGAAGAAGTGGCAAAAGGCCAAGCTGTAAACCCTAAAGAAGAAGGCGGAGAGAAGAAACCAAAGAAAAAGCCAGCAGTAAAACAATTAGACATCGGCCGCAATGCACCATGTTTCTGTGGAAGCGGAAAGAAATATAAAAATTGCCACGGTGCAAATTTGTAATATAGTTTTGTGAGAGGTCTATCTCTTCCTTTTTGGAAGAGATGGGCTTTTTTTATGGTTTGGGGAGGATGGATGGGAGGGGGTAAGTAGGAGTGGGGGAGTTGCAGGTAAGGTGGGGAGTTGCAAGAAAGGTTGGGAGTTGCAAGTAAGAGTACGAAAGTTGCAAATAAGAGTGGGAGAGTTGCAAGTAAGAGTACGAAATTTGCAAATAAGAGTGGGAGAGTTGCAAGTAAAAGTAGGAAAGTCGCAAGTAAGAGTGCAAGGGTTGCAAGTAAAAGTAAGAAAGTCGCAAGTAAGGTGGGGAGTTGCAAGTAAAAGTAAGAAAGTCGCAAGTAAGAGTGCAAGAGTTGCAAGTAAGAGTGCAAGAGTCGCAAGAAAGGTGGGGAGTCGCAAGTAAAAGTAGGAAAGTCGCAAGTAAGAGTGCAAGAGTTGCAAGTAAAAGTAAGAAAGTCGCAAGTAAGGTGGGGAGTTGCAAGTAAAAGTAGGAAAGTCGCAAGTAAGAGTGCAAGAGTTGCAAATAAAAGTGTCAAAGTCGCAAGTAAAAGTACAAAAGTCGCAAGTAAAAGTAAGAAAGTCGCAAGTAAGAGTGCAAGAGTCGCAAGTAAAAGTACGAAAGTTGCAAGTAAGGTGGGAAGTTGCAAGTAAGAGTAAGAAAGTCGCAAGTAAGAGTGCAAGAGTCGCAAGTAAGAGTAAGAAAGTCGCAAGTAAGGTGGGGAGTTGCAAGTAAAAGTACGAAAATCGCAAGTAAGAGTGCAAGAGTTGCAAGTAAGGTGGGAAGTTGCAAGTAAAAGTAAGAAAGTCGCAAGTAAGAGTGCAAGAGTTGCAAGTAAGGTGGGAAGTTGCAAGTAAAAGTAAGAAAGTCGCAAGTAAGAGTGCAAGAGTTGCAAATAAAAGTGTCAAAGTCGCAAGTAAAAGTACAAAAGTCGCAAGTAAAAGTACAAAAGTCGCAAGTAAGGTGGGGAGTTGCAAGTAAGAGTACGAAAGTCGCAAGTAAGAGTGCAAGAGTCGCAAGTAAAAGTACGAAAGTTGCAAGTAAAAGTACAAGAGTCGCAAGTAAAAGCAGGGAAGTCGCAAATAAAAGTACCAAACTCGCAACTAACCCCATCAAATCCACAATCAAATTCCTTCTTCACTATTAAATTAACCGGAAAGCATGCATTTTTTTTCAAAAAGCCATATAATACATAAAGGAAGTAGAAAACTACTTAGAACTATAATTTATATAAAGGGTGACATTAATTAATGGAATTAGCAGATATTCGTAATGAGTTAGAGAAGATAAATGTAACACTAGAAAACTTTAGGGGGTCTCTTTGACTTAGAAAACAAAGAGGCACGTATTGCTATGTTAGAAGATGATATGCTTCATCCCGATTTCTGGAATGATCAGCAGGCGGCACAAACTGTAATTTCAGAAAGCAATGCATTAAAGGATCAAGTTCATGAGTTCCATAAATTAGTGGAAGCATTTGAAAATCTTGAATTAACATATGAACTAGTCAAAGAAGAAGATGATGCTGAACTTCGTGCGGAATTAGAAGAAGAACTTTCAGAATTAGTTGATCGTTTAAGCCAGTTTGAATTAAATTTATTATTAAGTGGCCCATATGATAAAAACAATGCTATCTTGGAACTTCATCCAGGTGCAGGTGGAACAGAGTCTCAAGACTGGGGAAGTATGCTTTTACGTATGTATACTAGATATGCGGAGAAAAAAGGATTTAAAGTGGAAACCTTGGACTATTTACCAGGAGATGAAGCTGGAATAAAGAGTGTAACGCTAGCGATTAAAGGACATAACGCATACGGATACTTAAAAGCAGAAAAAGGTGTTCATCGTCTCGTACGTATTTCTCCGTTCGATTCTTCAGGTCGTAGACATACAAGTTTTGTTTCTTGTGATGTAATGCCTGAATTTAATGATGAAATTGAAATTGAAGTGCGTACAGAAGACTTGAAAATTGATACGTATCGTGCAAGTGGAGCCGGTGGTCAGCATATTAATACCACTGACTCAGCTGTTCGTATTACACATATCCCAACAGGCGTTGTTGTTTCATGTCAAACAGAACGTTCACAAATTAAAAACAGAGAAACAGCAATGAAGATGTTAAAAGCGAAATTATACCAACGCAAAATTGAAGAACAAGAAGAAAAGCTTGCAGAAATTCGTGGAGAGCAAAAGGAAATTGGCTGGGGAAGCCAAATCCGCTCATACGTTTTCCATCCATATTCCATGGTAAAGGATCATCGTACCAATACAGAGGTAGGAAATACACAATCCGTTATGGATGGTGACCTAGATATCTTTGTTAATGCTTATCTTCGTTCAAAAATTAATGCTTAATCATTGGAGCCAATTTCCGGATGGGTTAGAGTGTGCTAATCTCTTCCGAATTGGCTTTTTTATTGCTATTTTAGGAAAGTGAATCCCTTGTCACTAGCTTCTTACTCGTTTTTACCATATTTTTTATATGTTTTTCCAATTTTATGAAACTATTCTCCGATTTTGTCGTCTTACTTAAGTAGGATAATTTATTAGGCATATTTGATTTGAGCAATAAACGGAAAGAAAAGAGGTAGAACAAATGCAAAAAATAATATTAACCATCGCTGTACCGTGTTTCAATGAGGAAGAAGTATTTGATAAGACAATGGGGAATTTACGAGTGGTATTGGGCGGTTTAATGGAAGAAAATTTAATCAGTGAACAAAGCCAATTATTGTTTATTGATGATGGCAGTAAAGACACGACATGGGAGAAAATAGAAAATGCAACTTTGTTAGACCCGTTAGTTAGTGGAATTAAACTATCTAGAAATTTTGGCCATCAGCGTGCATTATTAGCTGGTTTAGAAGAGGCAGTGAAGTTTTCAGATTGTGTAATAAGTATCGACGCTGATCTACAAGATGACACGGGTGTAATCAGAGAATTTATAATTGAGTATTTAAAAGGCAATGAAATTGTATATGGCGTAAGAAGTAAGAGAGAAATAGATACTTTTTTCAAAAGAAATACGGCTCAAGGCTTTTACCGGTTAATGGAAAAAATGGGATTGTCCCTTGTTTATAATCATGCCGACTATCGTTTATTAAGTAAAAGAGCGATTGAGGAAATGCTGAAATTTAAAGAGACTAACTTATTTTTAAGAGGGATTGTCCCTTTATTAGGATTTAAATCAACAAAGATTTATTATGAACGAAAGGCAAGAGCTGCAGGGGAATCCAAGTATCCTTTCCGTAAAATGATTGCTTTTGCTTTAGATGGAATTACTTCTTTTAGTGTTAAGCCAATTCGTCTCATTACAATGCTAGGTTTCTTATTTTCTGTTATAAGCGTATTTACTGGTGTGTATGCCATCGTCCAAAAAATTATGAATCATACAGAATCTGGATGGACATCTTTAATGATTTCTGTTTGGCTCCTTGGTGGATTAATGCTCATGAGTATTGGGCTAATCGGAGAGTACATAGGGAAAATTTATGAAGAAGTGAAACAGCGACCACGTTATATTATTGAAAGCAATTTATGCAAAAAAGCAGGAAATAAATCAAAGGTACACTCTGGATGAAGGATAAGTCATTTTTTAAATTTTTAGTAGTTGGTCTTATGAATACTTTTATTGGTTTATCTATCATTTATTTATGCTTGAACGCATTTCATTTTGATTATTGGCTTGCAACCTTTAGTGGAAATGCAGTAGGTGCTTGTGTAAGCTATGTTTTAAATAAACGATTTACATTCAAAAGCAATGCCGCTTTCGGAAGCAGTGGTCTTCGCTTTATCGTAGTAATTTTAGCCTCCTATCTGCTTGCTTATAAAGCAGGGTTAGTATTTGTTGAAATGCTGCTTGGCGAATGGACTATTTTCTTTTCTTATACAGATGAAATCGCCGTTCTGTTTGGAAGTGGCTTCTATACCTTATTAAATTATGCAGGACAAAAATATTTTGTTTTTCCAAAAAGGTATCAACAAAATGCTAGGAGCGTCAAATGAATTATCTAAAAAGAGAAAGAATGTTTTTCTATATAGCAATTGCCATTATTTTCGTATGGGTACTTCCTTATTTTGTGCTAAATGAAGATGCGCATATGAGAGTGCATGATAATCTAGACTCTAACTTGGGCTGGTATGAAGTGTTGAAGGATAACGGAATTGCCTTCTCTCCGTTAAATACACCAGTGGAACAAATCATGAACGGGGAATTCTCAAGAGACACCTATTATTCTGAGTATTATGCAATGGTCTTTCTATTTCAACTATTCCCACCCGTTTTTGCCTATGGGCTTAGCCAAGCTATCACTCACTTTGTTGCCTTTCTAGGTATGTATTTATTATTGAAAAAACATGTGATGAAAGAAGAGAATAATGAAGCTTATATTATTACTATTGGTATTGCGCTAGCCTTTAGCTTAACGCCATATTGGCCATCAGGAATGCTTAGTATTCTTGGAATGCCTCTTGCTTTATGGAGTATGCTGAATATATATAAGGGAGAAAGAAGCTGGAAGGATTTAGTGATTTTAACGTTACTTCCTTTCTTTGCTACCTTTGTTATTGGTTTTTTCTATTTCCTAGCTGTGATGGGGCTGTTCTGGCTATATGAAATCGTGCGGAATAAAAAAAGCAATTGGGCTTTATTTTTCGCTATTGCATATATGACGCTCGTTTATTTAGCGATTGATTATCGTCTTGTTATTTCTATGATAGCCCCCTTATCGGATGAATTAACAAACAGAGACGTATTTTATCAATCAAAGCTAAATTTTGCGCAAACCTTAAAGCTTGTTTTGAAAAACTATGTGGTCAGCCATAATCAAGATCGAACGATTCACCAATTTATTATTTTGCCAATGACTTTATACGGATTAATCATTGTTCTTCTGAAAAAAAAGTGGAGGGAAAATAAATTATACCTAAGTCTTCATTTATTGAACATTGTCTTATCCACTTGGTACGCTTTTTGGTTTTATGAAGGCTGGCAGCCATTAAAAGAAAAGTTTGGTATTTTAACAAGCTTCAATTTTGCTCGATTCCATTATCTGCGGCCAATGATTATTTACGTTTTATTTGCTCTTACTTTAAAAATGCTATGGAAGAACCATAACATCGGAAAAAAGTTTGTCTATGTGCTAATCATTGGGCAATTACTTGTTTTAGTGCCGACAAATGAGCAAATAATGTACAAAAATAAACCAAGCTATAAAGAATACTTTGCTACTGAGCAGTTTGCTGACATAAAGGAATACATTGGAAAACCACTCGAACAATATAGAGTAGTGAGCATCGGCATCCATCCAAATGTGGCTCAATATAATGGCATGTATACACTTGATTCATATAGCAATATATATCCACTAGATTACAAGCTTCAATTCAGGAAAATAATAGAGCCAGAGCTTAATAAAAATAAAGCATTAAGGAACTATTTTGATGACTGGGGCGGAAGGTGTTATATTTTCGTCGATGAACTAGGCAAGAACTATCAATACTCGAAGCGGTCAAATAAAGAAATAAATCATTTACAACTAAATGTAGAAGCATTGAAAGGGATGGGAGGCCAATATATTATCTCGGCTGTTCCAATTAATAATGCAGCAGAAACCAATCTCTTCTTTATGAAGGACTTCGAATCAAAAAATAGCAATTGGCATATTTATTTATATAAAGCGATGTGAAAAAAATGCCTTACTTTCCCCTTACAAAGAAGTAAGGCATTTTTTTATTTTTGATTCTAGATAAGAGGGTTTAAAAATATATTAAAATGGACAGGCGTTAAAAGTCATTGTAACTGGAGATATACATACCTTTCTTAGTAGGAGGACTTCATGGAGATTATCGTTGCTATTATTTTAGGAATAGTGGAAGGATTAGCAGAGTTTGCGCCCGTTTCATCAACGGGACATCTTATTTTGGTGGCACATTTATTAGAATTTACAGGAGAAAAAGCAAAAACGTTTGAGATTATTATTCAACTAGGAAGCATTCTGGCGGTCGTCTTTGTGTTTTGGAAAAGGATTTTAAATATCCTAGGAATGAAAAAATGGCAGAAAGAAGAAGATGTTGGGACTTTAAGCATTTTTCATATTGCAATTGGGATTATCCCTTTTGGAGTATGTGGTGTACTGTTCTATGATTTTATTAAGGATGTACTATTTCGGTCAGGGACGGTAGTGATAAGTCTTGTAATCGGTGGTCTATTGATGCTCGCAGCTGAGAAATGGAAGCCACAAAATCCAGTAGCAGAAACGCTAAATGAGGTTACTTATCGACAAGCCTTTACAGTGGGAATGTTTCAATGTTTTGCGTTAGTACCAGGCTTTTCTCGTTCTGGAGCGACATTATCTGGTGGGATTCTTGCTGGAATGAGCCACAAAGCAGCATCTGAATTTACTTTTATTATGGCCATTCCTATCATGGTAGCAGCAACGGGAAAAGACCTGTTCGAAAACTGGAACTATCTGTCCCCACAGGATCTTTCTTTTTTCTTGGTAGGATTTTCCACTGCTTTTGTTGTTGCACTATTAGCAATCAAGTTCTTTTTGAAATTAATCAATAAAATTAAACTAGCTCCCTTTGCATACTATCGATTTGTACTTGCCTTCCTCTTTTGGATTTTTATTTTATAAGCTTGTTACGAAAAAGGCTGGGACATAAGTTTTCCAACAAAATAAAAACCAGAACGAGATGTTAATCAAATTTCAGATTATTGATTGTTTTTTCTTCCTTTTAAATAGGGGGTGTGGTAGTCACCAGCAAACTAAATACAGTTCGATTTCTATTGGGCTACGCCTGAGCAGCGGTCTGCATCCTCCTGTGCAAGGTCCGGATTTTCTCTCAGCAACATAGCGGGCTGTTTCTTCATGTTTAAGTAATCTATTGTACAATGAATGGAACAAAGCAATCTTTAAAAACGTAGTGAAATGAAGCGGAGGACATTTAACTTCTGTGGAAAGTAAAGCATTAGAGTGACTGTAACGCAATGGAACGAATTGGTTTTCACTACTAAATTAAGAATGGTCGTCTTTACGAATATACATTGTTTTGTCCCAGCTTCAAACTTTTTCATCCTACTTTATTTCATCGCTTTACCACGCTAATTTGCCACCATTTACACTTCAAAAATAAGATGATATACTCTCTGCTTGGGAAGAATCAGTTCGTTTTTTATGGAATTATTTATTCATGTCAAAAATGGGAGGGAAAGCTAATCTATCCCTCTATTTCATTTGGTTTTTTCTATAAAAAATTTGCTGAAACATGAAAATGATGTCATATTTTTGATTACGCTCTTTGCGATTATTGCATAATAAAAAGTGATTGTCGAATAAGAACGCCAAAGGAATGTGACAGAAACTGACAAGAAAACAGGGGTGTAAAGAATGAAGCTGCGCGAATATATATACGTGCTAATAGGGTCGGCAATTGTCGCTTTATCCTTTAATTTGTTTTTACTGCCTAATAATATTGCTTCTGGTGGAGTAAGTGGGATAAGCACCATTACTAAGTCTGTGTTTCAGTGGGAACCTGCTTATGTGCAATGGGCATTTAATATTCCATTATTTATTCTAGGCGTCCTATTATTAGGGAAAAACTTTGGGGCGAAAACGTTGGTAGGGACAGTGTTTTTGCCATTTGTTGTTTATCTTTCAAGAGGATTGGATCCATGGACAAATGAACCATTATTAGCGGCTCTCTATGGAGGGATAGGAATTGGTCTTGGAATAGGAATTGTCTTTAGAGGAAAAGCATCCACAGGAGGTACCGATTTAGCCGCACAGATAATAAACAAATATACAGGTATTTCATTAGGAAAATGTGTAGCACTAATTGATGGGGTTATCGTAATAACAGCTTCAATCGTGTTTAGTATAGAACAGGGTTTATATGCATTGATTGCATTATTTGTAACAAGCAAAACGATTGATCTTGTCCAAGTAGGTTTTGGCAGCTCAAAAATGGCGCTAATTATTACAGATAAGCAAGATGAAGTAAGGGAAGGAATTTTAAATAAAATTGATCGTGGTGTAACTAGACTAACGGCACATGGTGGTTATACAGATTCAGAAAGACCAATTTTAATGTGTGTGGTAGACCAATCGCAATTTATGAAGCTCAAGCAATTAGTGAAATCCATTGACGAAACGGCTTTCGTTGTTGTGACAGACGCTTCAGAGGTATTAGGAAGAGGATTTAAATAAGCTGTTTGTGCTGAGAGAGAATATTTGTTTAGTGTTGATTCATTTATTTTTATAATGAATCAAGACGAAAAACAGATATTCTCTTTTTTATTTGGATGGAAAGAGGAAGACTTTTATAAAATTCTTATTAATGAATTTGTCGAAATTTCTGTTTGAATAACCCTCTAAGTTTTGTGGATATTTTGTGTCTAATCAAAAAAACATTTGAATATGTAAATAATTCCAATAATATTTTCTAATATTAGGTATATAATACTATTTATCATAAAAAATGAAGAAAAAAAAGGGGAATTGGGTCGATTTGTAGTACTATAATAATAGAATATGCGGATGTGAAATGAAATCAATAGTACTTTATGTCATTATTGAAAAGAAAATGTAATAATTTTTTACGTTAATTTGACGGATTATGATGATATAATAGCTTAAGTAAGTTAAGGGACAGGCTGTGCAAAATGACAGTTGTCACTTTTAGTCGGTTGAAAGTTGTCGAATTTTGGTTTTTGAATCATATGGAAAATAGAAGGAATAGTTTTAGGGAAAACTAAGCTTATTACCAGAGGATAAATTCATGAACCACATCACTTCCAAATACACTTCTGTGATTCGTTTATGTTTTCAAACTGCCTCTTCGCTTTTTCCATAATCCATACAAAAAATTACTCAGGTGTGATAATAGATGATAGAAATGAAGAATGTAATGAAGAAGTATGCTAACGGTGTAATAGCCGCTAATGGGATAAATGTTAGGATAAATCAAGGTGAATTTGTCTATGTTGTAGGTCCAAGTGGTGCAGGTAAATCAACCTTTATTAAAATGATGTATCGTGAGGAAAAGCCTACAAAAGGAAGTATTCGAATTAACGGAATCAATTTAGAAAAATTAAGAGACAAAAAAGTTCCATTATTAAGAAGAAACATGGGAGTTGTCTTTCAGGATTTTAAGCTTCTTCCTACACTAACTGTTTTTGAAAATGTTGCCTTTGCATTAGAGGTTATTGAAGAAAATCCTAAATATATAAAGAAAAAAGTTATGGAGACTTTAGAATTAGTCGGACTAAAGCATAAAGCAAAGATGCTTCCAACAGAATTATCTGGTGGAGAGCAACAACGTGTGTCGCTTGCACGTTCCATTGTAAATTCCCCGAAATTAGTGATTGCTGATGAACCAACAGGGAATTTAGATCCTGAGACTTCATGGGAAATTATGAATATTTTTGAAACAATAAATAATAGAGGTACAACAATTGTAATGGCTACACATAATCGTGAAATCGTAAATACGATTAAGCATCGTGTTATTGCTATTGAAGGCGGCAGAATTGTACGTGATGAAACGAGAGGTGAATACGGATATGAAGGCTAGAACAGTAGCTAGACATACAAGAGAAAGTTTCAAAAGCCTTCTTCGTAACGGTTGGATGACATTTGCCTCTGTCAGTGCGGTAACAATCACATTGATTCTTGTTGGTGTATTTTTCATCATTATGATGAATTTAAATCATTTGGCGACTTCCATAGAGGAAAATGTTGAAATTAGGGTTCATATTGATGTAGCAGCAACAGAAGAAGAACGAAATACCTTAGAAGAGGAAATAAAGGCTATACCAGAAGTAGGTAGTGTTACATTTTCTCCTAAAGGGGAAGAATTAGATAATTTAATTAGTAGTCTTGGGGAAGATGGAGATGCATTTAAACTATTCGAACAGGATAACCCATTAAATGATGTCTTTGTTGTCAAGACGAAGGATCCACAAGATACACTAGCTGTAGTAGATAAGATTGAGAAGTTTGAACATGCTGCGAAGGTAAGGTATGGACAAGGAACCGTTGAAAAACTTTTTAGTGCGATTGACATGAGTAGGAATGTAGGAATCGTACTAATTATTGGATTGCTATTTACAGCAATGTTCCTTATCTCCAATACGATTAAAATTACGATTGTAGCAAGAAGAAAAGAAATTGAAATCATGCGTTTAGTAGGTGCAACTAACTGGTTTATCCGTTGGCCATTTTTCCTAGAAGGTATGTGGCTGGGGATAATCGGCGCCATCATTCCAATAGCAGCAGTTAGCGCAATTTATTATTATGCGTATCAGTATTTAGTTGAGAAACTAGCAGGAAGCTATTTGGAAATTTTAGATTTCTCTCCATTTGTATACCAAGTTGGTGGAATACTACTTCTAATGGGAGCAATTATTGGAATTTGGGGTTCTGTAATGAGTATTCGCAAGTTTTTAAAAGTGTAAGTTTGTCGTTGATAATAAAATTAGTCTTATGGTCAATAGCTTGGAGAACGGGAATTAGAGTGCTTCAAGCTATTCTATTTGGAAAAAACAGAGAGAAAGCAACAAATTTACCAAGTTTACATATTGGTATACGGGGAAGGGAGCTTAACTAGATGAAAAAGAAAGTAGCAAAATTAACACTTGTATCTGCATTAAGCATAAGCAGTATCGTCGCATATACTGCCACTACATCACCTGCATATGCTCAAACTTCACTTAATGAGCTGAATGAGGAAAAAAGTAATATTGAGAATAAGCAAAATGACGTAAAATCAAAATTAAATGATTCTAGTAATAAATTAAGTGATATCCATTCAGAACAAGAATCAGTAGAAACAGAGATTCAAAGATTAAATACCTCTATTTCAAGTACACAAGTGAAAATTACCGAGAAAAAGGAACAAATTTCTACTACAAAAGAAGAAGTGGAAAAATTAGAGAAGCAAATTAAAGAAGTGACAGCAAGAATTGAAAAACGAAATGAATTATTGAAGGAACGTGCAAGATCTTATCAGCAAACAGGTGGGATGGTTAATTATCTGGATGTGTTAATGGGGTCACAAAGTTTTAGTGATTTTATTGATAGAGTTGGGGCTGTAGCAACAATTGTAGAAGCCGATCAATCAATAATTAAAGAGCAAGAGGCGGATAAAAAGTTATTGGAACAATCACAAGCAGATCTAAAGTCGAAATTAAATTCCCTTGAAACAATGCTTGATGACCTAGAAACGTTAAATTCTAAGCTGAATTCTGAGAAAAAAGAAAAAGATACATTAATGGCTCAATTGAACGAAGAGGAAAATCATGTTCAGGCAGAAATGCTTTCCTTAGAAGAAGAAGAACAGCTGCTAAAAGATCAAGAAGTAGCAATGGAAAAAGCGATACAATTAGAAAAGGAAAGACAAGCTGAATTAGCAAGAAAAGCAGCAGAAGCCAAGGCTGCTGCTGAAAGAACAGCTGCACAAAAAGCTTCAAGCTCTAAATCATCTAGTTCGAAAACAGCAACTTCAACTAGCTCATCAAGCGGAAATACTTCCCAAAGTGTTTCTAAGCCATCTACTTCTGTATCATCTGGCAATTTCACTCGCCCAGCAGGAGCAGGCTATTTATCTTCAGGTCTTGGACAACGTTGGGGTACTTTCCATGCTGGTGTTGATATAGCGGCTACAGGTACGGTACCTATTTATGCTGCTGCAGATGGTGTTGTCATTAGTTCTTATCCTTCAGATAGTTATGGACAAGTTATTTTTATTAGTCATTACATTGACGGACAGGAATATACAACAGTCTATGCTCATATGAGAAAGGGTAGCCGTCTTGTAAACGCTGGAGATACTGTTTCAAAAGGACAGCGTATCGGTACAATGGGTAATACTGGTGATTCTACTGGTCAGCATTTGCATTTCGAATTGCATAAAGGTCCATGGAATCAAGCAAAATCAAATGCTATTAATCCAATTGGGATTGTTCCATTGTAAAAAAATATGGTAGTAATAGTTTATCCGAAATAGGGAGAATTAAACATGAAATAAGATATATCATCTTCGAGTGGAAGACTTTCCTATTTCTTCTAAACTCAAGTTTATGATGGCGCTCATTTTAAATGGAGCGCCATTATTTTTTTTATTCAGAGCGGCGATAAGCGGAAAATCGAGTTGCTACAGAAAGTAATAATTTGTATGCTATAATGGGAGCAAAGTTCTGTAATAATAAAGGGGTAAGATTATAGATGAGCGAATTGAATGATAAAAAGGAATCAATAGATCCAATCGATCAAAATAAGCTAGAGTTGGATGAAGAAACATTGTTTATTGTTTCTCAAACGTTTAAAGCACTTTCTGACCCTACAAGGATAAAAATTCTTCATTTATTATCAAAAAAACAGCATTCCGTAAATGAAATTGCCGAAAGTTTGAATATGCTCCAATCCACTGTTTCCCATCAACTTCGGTTTTTAAAAAATTTACGATTAGTAAAATATAAGCGAGAAGGTACAACAATGATTTATTCTTGTGATGATGAACATGTAATGGGCGTATTAAAACAAATGATTGATCACGCAAGACATCATTAATTTGCATGTAATGTAGTTTAAAGTGATTTTTATGAATTCAATCGATAGTCTTTAAAAGGAATAAGGATATTTAAATAATAATAAAGCATACTAGAAGAAACGGGTATCTATGATATCTGTTTCTTCTTTTTAACATAAAAATCAGAATATGGATTGACACTTTTATTGCGTTATTCATATAATAATAATATGAGTATATGAATAATTGTTCATATATTGAAGGTGAGTGAATAATCCATTGGTTAATAGATGAATGAAAGGAAAGAAGGGATAAGATGGAGGAAGAGAAGCAGCTACTAAAAAAAGAATTTACATTGGAAGGCTTGGATTGTGCTCATTGTGCGATGAAAATTGAAAATGGAATTGCCTCCATTAATGGTGTGAGTGAATGCAATGTTAATTTTGCAACACAAACATTAATTCTACAGTTAAAGGAAGAAGAACGAGACAGCATTTTAGCAAAAGCACAAAAAACAATTTCAAGACTAGAGCCACATGTAAAGTTGGTGGAGAAAGGCAATAAAATGACAGCATCCACCTCGCATAATCATGGGAATGGACATCACCATGAACAGGCTCATGTAACACATAGCCATTCACATGATCATGGAGCGGAAAATACAAAGAGATTAGTTGGTAGATTAATAGCTGGAACAATTGTTGCAGTAGCTGGCTTCTTTTCTCCTTTGACTGGAATAGCAGAGTTTTCCTTTTTCTTTATGGCATATTTAATTGTCGGAGGAGACATTTTATATCGAGCCATAAAAAATATTTTACGCGGGCAAGTATTTGATGAGCACTTTCTTATGGCGATTGCTACATTGGGAGCATTTGCGATTCAAGAATACCCTGAGGGAGTAGCGGTTATGCTCTTTTATCAAATAGGGGAACTATTTCAAGGGATAGCAGTGAATCGTTCTAGAAAATCCATTACAAGTTTAATGGATATTCGCCCTGACTATGCAAATGTGAAGGTTGGAGACCGATATAAAAAAATAAGTCCTGAGCAAGTGAAAATAGGAGATATTATTTTCGTAAAACCTGGAGAAAAAATCCCTCTTGATGGGCGAGTAATAGAAGGTAGCTCCTCTGTTGATACATCAGCATTAACGGGAGAATCTATTCCTCGTGATATCGAAATTGGCAATGAAGTACTCTCAGGATTCATTAATAATCATGGTGTATTAACAATAGAAGTAACAAAAGATTTTGGAGAATCTACTGTAACGAAAATATTAGAGCTTGTCCAAAATGCCAGCAATAAAAAGGCTCCCACCGAAAATTTTATTACCAAATTTGCAAGATACTATACACCTGTAGTAGTAATAATTGCGGCCTTATTAGCTATCTTGCCACCACTAATAATAAGTGGTGCAACATTCTCCGATTGGCTATATAGAGCCCTTGTATTCCTTGTTATTTCCTGTCCGTGTGCACTTGTTGTTTCCATTCCTTTAGGTTTCTTTGGCGGGATAGGTGCCGCCTCGAAAAAAGGGATATTAGTTAAAGGAAGCAATTATTTAGAAGCTTTAAATGCTGTTAAATATGTTGTTTTTGATAAAACAGGGACTTTGACCAGAGGAGTATTTGAAGTGGATTCCATCCATACTGCTTCTGGATTTTCTGAAGAGGAAGTTCTTGAATATGCTGCATATGCAGAAATGCATTCTAATCATCCTATTGCAGACTCCATCAGAAATGCTTTTCCTGGGAAGATATTAGAAGAACGTATCAGTGAATATCAGGAAATATCTGGGCATGGGATTAGTGTGAAGCTTGACGATAGAGTAGTGTTGGCTGGGAATCAAAAATTGATGGTAAAGGAAAACATAGATTACGTACAAAACAAAGAAATTGGCACAGTCATTTATATAGCGGTGAATCAAGAATTTATCGGTTCTATCGTTATTTCAGATCAAATAAAAGATGATGCCAAGAAAGCGATTCAGCTATTAAAAGAACAAGGTATTAAGAAAACGGTAATGCTAACTGGTGATGCAAAAAAGGTTGGCGATAAAATTGGTGCTCTTCTGCAAATAGATGAAGTACATGCAGAGCTATTACCACAGAATAAAGTAGAGGAAATCGAAAAACTAGATGAACGAAAACAGATAAAAGAGAAGATTCTATTTGTTGGAGATGGGATTAATGACACGCCTGTTTTAGCAAGAGCCGATGTTGGAATGGCGATGGGGGGATTAGGAGCAGATGCAGCGATTGAAGCAGCTGATATTGTAATTATGACAGATGAGCCTTCAAAAATAGCGACAGCTCTATCTATTGCGAAACGTACAAGACGAATTGTTTGGCAGAATATTATTTTTGCTTTAGGAATAAAAGCAATCTTTTTACTGCTAGGAGCTTTTGGAATTGCGACAATGTGGGAAGCTGTTTTTTCAGATGTAGGTGTTACTGTATTAGCAGTTCTAAATGCAATGCGGGTATTGCGGGTAAAAGGGTTATAGAAGAAAAACGGTGCAAGGGGTCTTTTCCCTTTGCACCGTTTTGTTTAAAATAAAACTTATTTAACATCTGGGGGAGTATCATGCTCAGCTGGAGGGGCTGGCTTTAATTTTTGAGCAGGACCAAATGGAGGTACATCTCTTACATATTGGAAAGTTCCCATGCCATCCATGCTCGGTCCAGATGCCCATCTACCTTTACTGCTTTCGTCTCCCATTGAATGATTTAGGAATAGATAGGATACTTCTGTTTTTTCTAAATGTCTAGGGAAAGTGCTTGGTACAACTACCCCTTCTTGTTGTTCTAGTTCATAAATAGCAGCAAGCCATTGATTTTGATGCATCGTGTCACGTGCGATTAAAAAGGATAGCATATCTTTAATGCCTCTATCGTCCGTTTGTTCAAATAAGCGGACTGCTTGAAGGCGACCTTGGGATTCCGCATTTAAATTTGCACGCATATCAGCTAACAAGTTGCCGCTTGCAGCAACATATCCTGCATTCCAAGGAACTCCCACACTATCCTTTGGCATTGCTCCAAGTCCTGAGACAATGGCATGCTGTGGGTTCATACCGCCAATAATGGCAGCCATTGCAGGGTTACTTGCAGCAGCTATTTCTAGTTCCGTTACTGGAGCATCATCTAGTAATCTTGCAACCATTGTTGCCAATAGTTCAATATGGCCAATTTCCTCTGTTCCTGTATCTAATAATAAGTCACGATACTTATCATGTTTTCTTGTACCTCAAGCCTGAAATAAGTATTGATTCATAACCGACATTTCCCCGAATTGTCCACCGATTAGTTCTTGCAATTTTTTAGCAAATACAGGATCTGGCTTTTCGGGTTTTGCTTGGTAAGCTAGTTCTTTAATATGATAAAACATTCTTTCCCCTCCTCATAAAATACTTTATATACTATGCATTTGCCTGTATTAGGTTCGTGTCCAATGGATAAAAGGTAGATTTATTCATAAGTTGTCCCAGCTTATCATATACATGGAAACAGGATAAAACACATCGTGTGCGATAGAAGGGACGGTTGGAATGAAACAAAAATGGCTGGCTGTTTACATGGCAGGATCCTTATTAGCGGGGTCAGGAATGACATATATGGGAATAACCATTTTCGAAAATAAACAGGAGAAGGATGCAATTGATCATACAATGGAGACGAACTCTCTATATAAATTAGATAAAGCCTATCAGCTAATCCTTCAAAACTATGTGGAAAATGTAGACAAGCAGAAATTGGAAGACGGAGCAATCAGAGGGATGCTAGCTACATTAGAGGATCCATATTCTGTTTATATGGATCAAGAGGCTGCCAAACAATTTGAACAGGCGCTAGATTCGTCATTTGAAGGAATTGGCGCAGAAATTAGTATAGAGGATGATAAAATAATCATTGTTTCGCCAATTAAAGGTTCACCAGCAGAGAAGGCCGGTATCAAACCACAGGATCAAATTATTTCTGTGGATGGAGAAACCGTTGAGGGGAAGGATTTAAATGATGTCATTGGCAAGATTAAAGGAGAAAAAGGGACAAAGGTAGAGCTAGAGATTAAACGAACAACAGTAGATAAGCCGTTAAAGGTAAAGATTGTGCGGGATGAAGTTCCTCAAATTACTGTTTATTCGGATATCAAAAAAGATGGAGGAGAAAAGATAGGCTATATTGAAATTACCTCTTTCTCTAAAGATACTGCAATTGAGTTTGAAAAGGCGCTGAGTAGTTTAGAGAAAAAAGGAATAGCTGGTCTTATCTTGGATGTCCGCGGTAATCCAGGTGGTTTACTTACTAGTGTGAATGCAATAGTGGAGCAATTTTTAACAGACAGTAAACCATATGTACAAATAGAGAATCGAAATGGCGACCGTGAACAGTTTTATTCCGATTTATCAAAGGAAAAAGAATATCCAGTTGTCGTGTTGATTGATAATGGAAGCGCCTCTGCATCAGAAATTTTAGCTGCTGCATTGAAAGAGGGAGCAGATTATCCCCTAATTGGCGAAAATTCTTTTGGGAAAGGAACGGTCCAACAGCCAATCTTGATGGATGATGGAAGTGAAATCAAATTAACTGTCTCTAAATGGCTCACTCCTGATGGGAATTGGATTCATAAACAAGGAATAAAGCCTACTATTGAAGTAAAGCAAACCGATTTATATCATACCCATCCTCTTCAGATTGTAGACAATTTAAAGATGGAAGATAATGATGAACAAGTAAAATATGCACAAGAAATATTAACAAGCTTGGGATTTACAACAGATAGGCAGGATGGCTATTATAGTCCTCAAACAGAGATTGCTGTCCGAGCATTTCAAGAAAAAAATACATTAGAGGTAACAGGTATTATCGATAAAAAAACGGCAGCCAAAATGGAGGAATCAGTAAGACAAGAAAAACTGAAAGACGAAAATGATATCCAGCTACAAACAGCGATAAGATATATCGTGCATTAAATAATTATTTAAATAAACTATTTTTCATATAGTTTATTGCTAAGATCAACAGCCTGAATAGACTCGCTTTCTATGGGAGAGCAAAGTCTCCTTTCATTAATCTTATTGAAAAAACAACAATGTCATAGAAACAGCCGCATAAATAATCTCCTGCATAATTATTTGCAGGAGATTATTTATGCGGCTATTGATTTAACACACTATCTTCTAACACTAAACTTTTATCTCCGTAAATTTTGGTAATATGTGTATCTCCCCAAGCGCAAAGGGCATTTAAAATGGGCTCAAGACTTCTTCCATAATCACTTAATTCATATTCTACTTTTGGCGGGATTTGTTGATAGATGATTCGGTTGATTACTCCATCTTCTTCTAATTCTCTTAATTGTTGTGTTAGCATTTTTTGTGTAATATTTGGCATTAATCGTTTTAACTCGCTCGTTCTTTTTTTACCATGTGTAAGATGACATAAAATTACACACTTCCATTTACCGCCGATTACTTCTAAAGTTGCTTCTACTGATATATTGTATTTTTTATTATCCATCCTAATACTCCTTCTTTTACAGGTACTTTTTTGTTCCTATCATACTTATTGGTTCCTATATTACAAAAAGGTGCGTACTTTTCTATTTGTCTTATATGATTCATAATAACACTTGCCGGTTAAAATGCAAGACTACTAAAAAGCTAACCACTAGTGGATAACGATATATTTATTAGGAGGAAATAGAATTGAAGCAAAGAAATAATACGCTTGCCTTAGTTGCATTGGCTATTAGTGCCTTTGCAATTGGGACAACTGAGTTTATAAGTGTCGGTTTACTCCCATTAATCGCGGAAGATTTTCACGTAGGCATTACGACAGCTGGATTAACGGTTTCCATATATGCCTTAGGTGTCACAATAGGTGCACCAGTTTTAACAGCTATTACATCTAATATTTCACGAAAATCACTTTTATTGTGGATTATGATTGTATTTATTATTGGAAATAGTTTGGCTGCTATTGCACCAAATATTACGATTTTACTTATTGCCCGCATCATATCGGCTTTTGCCCACGGAATTTTTATGTCGATTGGGTCAACAATAGCAGCAGATTTAGTTGCAAAAGAAAAAAGAGCTAGTGCTATCTCTATTATGTTTTCCGGATTAACCGTTGCAACAGTAACCGGGGTTCCATTTGGAACGTTTATTGGACAACATTTTGGATGGAGATTGGCATTTATTACAATTGTTATTATTGGTATTATCGCCTTTATCGGAAACAGTGTTCTCGTTCCAGGTAATTTATCAAAAGGAGGACGGGCGACACTAAAGGATCAATTGCGTTTAGCCACAAATGGGCGTCTCTTAATGCTATTTTTCATTACAGCTTTAGGTTATGGGGGAACTTTCGTAGTTTTCACTTATCTATCGCCATTATTACATGAAGTGACTGGTTTTAAACAAAATACAGTGGCAGGCATTTTGCTATTATATGGTGTTGCCATTGCAATAGGCAATATGATCGGTGGTAAACTATCTAATAAAAATCCGCTTCAAGCTTTATTTTATATGTTTATCATTCAAGCAATTGTTCTATTTATTCTTTCCTTTACACTTCCATTTAAGGTCATTGGCTTAATAAGTATTCTATTTATGGGATTATTGGCATTTATGAATGTACCAGGATTACAGGTTTATGTTGTTATATTAGCAGAACGATATGTGCCAAGTGCAGTAGATGTTGCTTCTGCTGTCAATATTGCTGCCTTCAATGCAGGAATAGCAATTGGCTCTTATTTAGGAGGAATAGTAACGAATTCGCTCGGATTAATTCATACTTCTTGGGTTGGGGGAATAATGGTTGTAGCGGCAATCTTTCTGACGGGCTTTAGTTTAGTTTTAGAAAAAAATTCATTAGATAAAGGAGTTTTACCACGATGAAAAACTTACAAGATACTGTTAACTTATTAAACGGAGTAAAGATGCCTTGGTTAGGGTTAGGTGTATTCAAGGTGGAAGAAGGTCAAGAGCTGGTAGATGCTGTAAGCTCTGCTATTAGAAATGGTTATCGTAGCATTGATACAGCAGCTATTTATGAGAATGAAGCAGGTGTTGGTGAAGGGATTAAAAAAGGAATGCAAGAAACAGGAATTACAAGAGAAGATTTGTTTATTACTTCAAAAGTATGGACAGAAGATTTAGGATATGAAGAAACAATAAAAGCGTATGAAACAAGTCTAAATAAATTAGGACTGGAGTATTTAGATTTATATCTTATTCATTGGCCAAAAGAAGGAAAGTATAAAGAAGCATGGAGAGCTTTAGAAACATTATATAAAGAAGGAAAAGTAAGAACAATTGGTGTAAGTAATTTTCAAATCTATCATTTGGAAGAGTTAATGAAAGATGCAGAGATGCAACCAATGATTAATCAGATAGAATTGCATCCAAGACTAACACAAAAAGAACTAATAGCATATTGTCAGGAGAAAAGCATTCAAGTGGAAGCATGGTCTCCATTGATGCAAGGACAACTATTAGATCAACCTGAATTAGTGGAAATAGCATCAAAATATCAAAAATCAGTTGCTCAAATTATCATTCGATGGGATCTGCAAAATGGAATTGTCACTATTCCAAAATCTGTGAAAGAACATCGTATTATCGAAAATGGAAATGTTTTTGATTTTATATTAACAAAAGAAGAAATGGCTAAAATCGATGCATTAAACTTGGATCAACGTGTTGGTCCAGATCCTGATAATTTTGATTTTTAATCAAGGCTTTTATCTTATTGCAAAAGAAAGGGAATGGAGAAAGGGCTTCATTCCTTTTTCCTTTTTTAACAATTAAGGAAGGTAATAAGTAATTCGAAATATAAAAAAATTATAAATTTCACGTGAAACCGAATACAAATCCTTGCTTTTATGTTAGAATACATCTGAAAAAGAAGCATCTTAACTAGGAAGGATGAGCTTATGAAAATAGCAATAGCTAGTGATCATGGCGGATATCAGCTAAAGGAAGCAATAAAAGCACATCTACTTAAATCTAATGCAGAAGTAATAGACTTTGGTTGTCATAGTAGGGAAAGTGTTGATTTTCCAGATTACGCAAAGCTTGTTGGGGAATCCATTATAAATGGAGATAATCAATTAGGCATTTTGTGTTGCGGAACAGGAATTGGCATGAGTATAGCTGCCAATAAAATCACTGGAATACGGGCAGCGGTAGTTGGTGACGTGTTCTCTGCTAAAGCAACAAGAGAACATAATGATAGTAATATCCTTTGTTTGGGTGAAAGAGTTACAGGTGAAGGATTGGCATGCTTAATTGTTGATACATGGTTAAATGCAGAATTTCTAGGTGGCAGACATGCTAATAGAATCAATGGAATCAAAGAAATAGAATCATATTATTGTTAATAGTAGGACTAATTAACATCAAAAATCTTAAATGAAACATATTATAACTTGTACGTACCATTAATAGGTTATACTAAATATGTATGGTTTATTCTTGGGAAGTTGTATGGTATAATGGGTTTGGAAAAATATATCATAAAGAAGATAAGGTAAAAAAATACTTTTTCTTCCAATAGCATGTGCACTTTTCTGTATATTTTTTATTATGACCATTTTTAGTTACAGCTCGATAATAGTTAGGGGGTAAGGTGTTGAAGGTTGGAGTGATTGTCTTAGGTTGTTTGCCTTCGGGGGTAAAACAAATTCTACATCGTTTATATGAAAATTTATCTCCTGCGCATCAACTTTTTGGACTTGAAATAGACAGAGAGTCCGGTGAAATCACTTATACAGAAGTAAAAGAAATTAGTGATGCACCATATTTAAGCCATTCTATCTTAAAGGTAAGCGCTACACCGTCAGAGTATCAGTGGGAAGAGGCATTTGCTCCGATGGATATGACAGTTGTAATGGGGGATGCAGTTGCAAAAGAATTATGGCAAGCTTCTATTGCAAAGAAAGAAACGATTCGGACATTATTTGTGCCAGTTTCCATTTACAATAATATTCGAGGAAATGATTGGACTTTAGGGTATGATACTGCGCTTAATAGTATTACTCAAAATGTGTTAAAGGTTCAGGATACCATTCAATCTCTAAAATATGACAAACCAAGATTATTTGGTTTTTCAATAGAGGGAAATCCTTCGACTAACATGCTGCAGGATATTTCTCTTGCTGTAGATGGAAACTATTTAGCAGTTGATTATGAGAAAGAGGAAATTGCCGCTTTATGTGAAACCATAACAAAGAGCTATACATATACAAAAACGTCAAGTGTCTTAATATATAGCGAGTCTTTGCAAGCAGTTGTCCAAGATTCTGTAATTAGCAAGCTTGATGTAGATTGGAAATATACAGAAATTAATGAAGCACTTTGTATGGGAACAAATCCGACAGCTATTGATCGAATCCTTGCAAACGAATTAGCGGATGAAGTATTGCGATGGACAAATAATAATTGTTTGACAGGTGAGCTTGTCGTTCATAAAGATGGAATTCAATTTAAATAAAGGCTAAGCTAAATAAAGCTATGACTTCATAAGAAAATTAGCACATCATTATGTTTGTGTTTAGCATTAAATAAATCAAAAAAGGATGAGGAAAATGAGTAATCAAGTAAAAACAAACATTGAGCAATTAGCAGTAAATACGATTCGTACATTATCAATTGATGCAATTGAAAAATCAAATTCAGGTCACCCAGGAATGCCAATGGGTGCAGCACCTATGGCATATACACTATGGGCAAAGGAAATGAATCATAATCCAGCTAATCCTAACTGGTTCAACCGTGATCGTTTTGTTTTATCAGCAGGACATGGTTCTATGCTTCTTTATAGCTTGTTACATTTATTTAATTATGGAGTAACAGTTGATGACTTAAAGAACTTCCGTCAATGGGGAAGCAAAACTCCAGGGCATCCAGAATTTGGACATACACCAGGTGTGGAAGCTACTACTGGTCCACTAGGACAAGGTATCGCAATGGCAGTTGGGATGGCAATGGCAGAGAGACATTTAGCAGAAACATATAACAAAGATAATTATCCAGTTGTTGACCATTATACGTATAGCATTTGTGGTGATGGTGATTTAATGGAAGGTGTATCTGCAGAAGCAGCATCTCTTGCAGGGCACTTAAAACTAGGAAGATTAGTAGTATTATATGATTCAAATGATATTTCTTTAGATGGTGATTTACATCTTTCATTCTCAGAAAGTGTTCAAAAACGTTTTGAAGCATATGGATGGGAAGTAATTCGTGTAGAAGATGGCAATGACTTAACAGAAATACAAGCAGCTATTGCACAAGCGAAAAAATCAGATGTACCAACATTAATCGAAGTAAAAACAGTAATTGGTTATGGTTCCCCAAATAAAGGTGGAAAATCTGCGTCACATGGTGCACCACTAGGAGCATCTGAAACACAATTAGCTAAACAAACATATGGTTGGTCTTACGAAGAAGCATTCCATGTTCCAGCAGAAGTTTCTGAGCATTATGCATCATTAGCGCAAGAGGGAGCAGAAAAAGAAAAAGCTTGGAATGAATTATATGAAGGCTATAAAGCAGCATATCCAGAGTTAGCAACACAACTAGATACAGCAATTAAAGGTGAGCTGCCTGCTGATTTACAAGAGAGATTACCTGAATTTAATGCAGGCGATTCTATGGCAACAAGAGATTCTTCTGGCAAAACAATTCAAGCAATCGCAAGTGCTGTACCTTCTTTCTTTGGAGGATCTGCAGACCTTGCTGGTTCAAACAAAACATTAATGACTGCTGAGAAAAACTTTGCAATCGACGGTTATGCTGGCAGAAATATTTGGTTTGGTGTACGTGAATTCGCAATGGGTGCAGCATTAAACGGTTTAGCGCTACATGGTGGAGTAAAAGTATTCGGAGCAACATTCTTCGTATTCTCTGATTATTTACGTCCAGCAATCCGCTTAGCTGCATTAATGAAATTGCCTGTTACTTATGTATTCACACATGACAGTATCGCAGTTGGAGAAGACGGTCCAACACATGAGCCAGTGGAACAACTTGCATCATTACGTGCAATGCCAGGACTTTCTATTATTCGTCCAGCAGATGCAAAAGAAACAGCTGCTGCATGGCAACTTGCTGTAGAAAGCACAGATACACCAACAGCGCTAGTATTAACACGTCAAAACTTGCCAACATTAGATTTAACAAAGGCTGAAGCATACGAAGGCGTGAAAAAAGGTGCTTATACTGTTTCAACTGGTAAAGAAGCAGCACAAGCTTTAATCTTAGCATCTGGCTCAGAAGTTTCCCTTGCAATGAAAGCACAAGCAGCATTAGCAGAAGAAGGAATTTCTGTAAATGTGGTAAGTATGCCAAGCTGGGATCGTTTTGAACAACAATCAGCTGAGTATAAAGAGAGCGTATTACCAGAAAGTGTTCAAGCCCGCGTTGGTATTGAAGCTGGTGCATCTCTAGGATGGAGAGAATACATTGAAGCTAAAGGTGAGCATATCACAATCGATCATTTCGGAGCATCAGCACCAGCGGATAAACTATTCCAAGAGTATGGATTTACAGTAGAAAATGTAGTAGCAAAAGTAAAATCTTCTATTGCTAAAACAAAATAAAGTTAAAATAAGCCAATGACCTTTATATATAGGTTGTTGGCTTTATTTATAGAACATGAAATATAAAGCGCAAATATCTTCAATAGTAGCAAAAAGAGATAATATTTCTTCCACATAGTCTTTCTATTACCATATTAGTAGAATATAATAGATTATATATAATAAAAGATTAAATTCCTTAAAATAAAGGAATGAATAGATGGAAAGCTTATTGTAAGGATGGGGGAAGTTTTATGTGGCAAGATTGGTTGCTCGAGCTTTTAAAAGGATTTGGTAAACTATTTTTGAATCCTGTTTTCTATTTATCGTTTTTATTTGCTGCTTATTTAGGGGTTGCTAGAGTAAAAAAAGAAAGAAGACATTTCACAGTAAGAGCACAGAACGCTTATTTTGAACTGAAACAATTACTGCCAATGGGGATTATCATTGGACTTTGTATATCAGTTTTTTCCATCGGACTTGTCTTAGTAGTTCCAATGGAATTTGTTGTTTTTACAGGGATTATTACAATCGTTTTAGCGTTAATTGGAAAAACGAGAATGTTATCTCCTGTCTACACAGCTGGATTAGGAATAATTGTTAGCAGTGTTTCGCTTTTCCTTGGATGGGATTATTTCTTGTTTTCGAAAAATAATCTGAGTTCATCTGAATATATTTTTCCAACTGCTGTAATTTTATTAGGATTATTGATTATTTCCGAGGGAATATTTGTTCGTAATAATGGAGTGAAAGCAACTTCGCCACGGCTGAAGAAAAGTAGACGAGGGCAAGCAATAGGTGTCCATCTATTAGAGAGGGCTTGGATTTTGCCAGTATTTTTATTTATTCCTTCAGGATTGCTGACGATTCCGTTTGAATGGTGGCCAATGTTTACTGTAGGCAATCAAACATATTCCCTACTCTTGGTTCCATTTTTGATTGGATCAAAAATGGAAGTTCAAGGAGAACATCCGATTATTGCCATAAGAAATGTAGGAAGAAACATTATTATTCTTGGTTCTATTATGGTAGTAGGCGGAGCTGCAGCTTATTTGTATCCACTAGCTTCCATTGCTTTAGTATTAGTAGCAATTATTGGTCGCGAATGGATTACGAGGAAGCAGAAAAGCAAAGAAAAGAATAAATCCTTCTACTTTTCTAGAAAAAATAATGGTGTTGTAATATTAGGAATTGTCCCAGATTCTCCAGCGGATAAAATGGGTCTGAAAATTGGCGAAATGATTTCGAAGGTTAATAGTATTCCTGTTCAAGATAAAAACCAGTTATATAAAGCATTACAAAAAAACTCAGCCCATTGTAAATTAGAAGTGTTCGATGCAAATGGTGAAATTCGTTTTGTGCAAAGGGCCTTATATGAAGGGGATCATCATCAATTAGGACTGCTATTAATTCCTGACGAGAAAGTACATGGAAATGAAGCGGTCTAAAGAATAAACACATAACCAATAAAAAAATCGAGTAATCTATTTCATGATTACTCGATTTTTTATAAAGAATAGAATGATAGTTTACAGTGTACATATGTCAACTACGAGCGATATTTAATCTGTGATGCTATAATCCGTTTATAGATAAGTAAAAGAAAAGAGGGCTAGAATGAAATTAGATGAATTTAAAATAGGACAAAGCTTTAGAACAAAATCCTTTAAAGTTACAAAAGAAGAGATAATAAAGTTTGCAGGAGAATTTGATCCCCAATATATGCATGTAAATGAAGAGAAAGCAAAGGAAGGGAGATTTAAAGGAATAATTGCTTCTGGTATCCATACTTTAGCTATTTCATTCAAACTATGGGTAGAAGAGGAGAAATATGGGGAGGATGTTATAGCTGGAACAGAAATGAATCATATTAAATTTTTGAAAGCCGTTTTTCCAGGAGATGAACTTTATACGATTGTAAAAGTTCTCGAAAAAAAGCAAAATAGGAGTGCTACTGGAATTCTTACAGTTTTGCTTAGCACGTATAATGATAAAGAGGAAGAAGTGTTTGAAGGGGAATTATCTGTACTCATCAAACAATGAATAAACAGGATTAGTAATTGATTAATGTAGTCTTGCTGTCATTAAGCTGTCTTAAGGAGCTTAATGGCAGTTTCTTTGGTTGAAAGCGCTAACTATAAAAATAAAAGAATTTTTAACAATTTGTGAACTTTTACACAATCTATAAAGTTAATGTTATACTTTGGTAGATAAACGCATCAACGCAATTATCAGATTATGAAATCATTTGGAGGATAAATGATGAAAAAGAAATTTATTGCAACCTTTATTTTTGCTTTTTCTTTCGTACTTATTATTGCAGGCTGTGGGAATGAAAAAACAAATAGCACACAAAAACAAGAAAATGAAGAAAAGGAAGCTGAGGCAGTATCGGGAGCTTCTCAAACAAGCTATACACCGTATGAAGAGCTTAAAGACAGCTATGATATTATCATTGTTGGAGCTGGCGGCGCTGGGATGACTGCTGCATTAGAAGCAAAGGCCAAAGGATTAAATCCCGTTATTTTAGAAAAAATGCCTGTTGCAGGTGGAAATACAACAAAAGCTTCTTCTGGAATGAATGCTTCTGAAACTAAGTTTCAAAAAGAGCAAGGAATTGAAGATAGTAATGATCTTTTTTATGAAGAAACATTAAAGGGTGGACATGAAACAAATGATAAGGAAATGCTACGTTTCTTTGTTGATAACTCAGCTAGTGCGATTGAATGGCTAGATACGATTGGTATTCGTTTGAATAATTTAACGATTACTGGTGGGATGAATGAAAAACGTACCCACCGACCTGAAGATGGATCAGCGGTAGGGCAATATATTGTAGATGGTTTATTGAAAAACGTTCAAGAAAATGGGATACCTCTTTTTGTCAACGCAGATGTGAAGGAAATAACTGAAAAAGATGGAATTGTAAATGGTGTAGACGTACTTTTCAATCAAACAGAGGAAAAAACAATTACAGCAAAAGCGGTGGTTGTCACTACAGGTGGTTTTGGCGCTAATATGGAAATGATAAAAGAAGTAAGAAGTGATCTAGGAGATTATGTAACTACAAACCAAGCTGGTAGCACTGGTGATGGTATTAAAATGATAGAAAAATTAGGAGGAGCGACGGTTGATTTAGAGCAAATTCAAGTTCATCCAACAGTACAACAAGAGGAGTCTTACTTAATTGGTGAAGCTGTTCGTGGTGAAGGAGCTATCTTGGTATCTGTAGAAGGAAAAAGATTCACAAATGAACTTGATACTCGTGATAAAGTAACAGCAGCAATTAATGAACTACCAGAAAAATCAGCATACTTAGTGTTTGATTCTGGCGTAAAATCACGTGCAAAAGCAATTGAACAATATGAGGAAATGGGCTTTGTGCTAGAAGGAGAAACAATAGAAGCGCTTGCTGAGAAAATGAATGTTTCTTCAGATGAACTGCAAGTAACATTAGATACTTGGAATAAAGCTGTTACAAATAAAGAGGATCAAGCTTTTGGAAGAACAACAGGAATTGAAAATGATTTGTCAAAGGCACCTTACTATGCTATTAAAATTGCTCCTGGTATTCATTATACAATGGGTGGAGTAAAAATAAATACAAATACAGAGGTACTTAATGAAGAGGGTCAGACTATTCCAGGATTATTTGCTGCAGGAGAAGTAACCGGTGCTCTACATGGTGAGAATAGAATTGGAGGAAATTCTGTTGCAGAGATTATCATCTTTGGTCGTCAAGCAGGTGTAAAGTCTGCAGATTATGTAAAAGCTCAATAGATTATTTTGAAAAACAATAGAAGTTAAAAAAATTACATTGGTAAGATAAAAGATTCAAATCGTGTATGATTTGAATCTTTTATTTTGGAAAAATCCATTGTTGAAGAATGGAGGACATCGGACAAACGTTTTCCATCATACTTTAATTGCAAAGGGGAGTTGGGGAAAATGAATAAAGAGGATCAGAAACAAATAATTATTGTCGTAATGGACATATCGAAAATGAAGCGATTTGTTATGATGGATATGGGAATAGGCACATTATCTTATTACTTAATTAAAATGATAAATGGAAATATTGTTATCGATCTAATTGGAAGCACGATTATTACAGAGGGTGTAAAGAGAATATATAAAGAGATGAATAGTAGAAGAAAAATAGACTAATACATAGAATTCCATTAACTTGCCTTAAGAAATTTGTAAAAGGGAGGAAAGAAATTATCCCTTTTACGTATAATTAAAAAAGTGCTCTTCATTATTCAGCAAAGATTGAATTTGTATAGAGCTAGATGACTATAGATATAATCTATCCATAAATAAATTGACGAATATTTCGAAATTGGTTAAAATCTTTCCTAAGAGAAACATTTTTAAACGAAGGTATAATTTTTATATATACGAAAAAGTTAAAAATAATACAGAGGAATAAGGGGGATTTAAATGCCCGAAAATTTATTGGTTGCATTTGGTTTGACATTATTAGCGGGGCTGGCTACTGGGATTGGAAGTATGCTTGCATTTTTTACATCGACCACCAATACGAAATTTCTCTCTTGGATGCTAGGTTTCTCTGCCGGTGTGATGATTTATGTATCGATGATTGAAATCTTTGTGAAAGCAAAAGATGCATTAGTTGGATCATTAGGACAGCAAACGGGTAATTGGCTTACTGTAGCAGGGTTCTTTGGTGGAATATTGTTAATTGCTTTAATAGATAAATTTGTTCCTGAACAAGGAAACCCACATGAGTTAAAGAAAGTGGAAGATATTAATAAATCTAATGTAAGGCAGACAGATCACTCTCTTTTGAAAATGGGAAGTTTTACTGCACTGGCAATTGCTATTCACAATTTTCCAGAAGGGATTGCAACCTTTACTGCAGCTCTTCAGGATCCGGGACTTGGTGTAGCAATTACCGTTGCGATAGCGATACATAATATTCCAGAGGGAATCGCAGTTGCAGTCCCTGTTTATTTTGCGACAGGTGATCGAAGAAAAGCATTTAAACTTTCCTTTTTGTCAGGATTAGCAGAACCAGTCGGCGCGATTGTTGCCTTTCTTATTTTAATGCCATTTCTAAATGATGTTATGTTTGGACTAATTTTTGCAGCAGTAGCAGGCATTATGGTTTTTATTTCACTAGATGAATTATTGCCAGCAGCAAAAAAATATGACGAAGGTCACCTATCGATATACGGCTTAATAGCAGGAATGGCTGTGATGGCAGTAAGTCTGTTATTGTTTATTTAAAGCTTGGTTGAATAATATTAAATGAATTACGCTATTCAGTTTTTTAAAAATTATTTCCTTTTTGAAGCAAAAAAACTTTTAACAACGAAGTGGGGGACAGTCCACTCCTACGGGGAATAAAGCAAGCTTTAGCCAAGGAGCTAAGGTTGTCCCCCCACTTTTTCAAGAAATGCCTAGTTCTAAATCACTTCTTCTCCAATAAATTATTTTCCTTCTCCATTTTCTCCACTTCTAATTTCATTTTATTTGTTTCTAATAAAAAATTTTCATGCTTTAATCTTTCAAGCTCCAATTGATCTTTTAGCATAGCATGATTTAATTTTGTCTGCTTCTCTAAATGGGTAGTTATAATACCAGCTAGGGGAATAGAAAATACAGTTAAAACGATAATGACAGTAATCATTTTTTAACTCCTTCTGTTTTTACTAAATAATACGGCTGTATAAAGCAAAAGTTTCAATTATTTAAAGGCCAAAGAGGGCTTCTCTCTATAGATTTGGATTTTTTTTACTGCATAACAATAGACGTTAATGAAATGATATAAAGGTAGTAAAAAAATTTAAGGACGGTGGCTGCTCTATGACGGTAATTTCAGACGTTAAACAAACAATTGCTGGTTTAAAAAGTGCACAAGCAAGTTTAGAAACCTTTGCTTTAGCTACAGATAACCAATCGGCAAAGCAAATATATCAAACTGCTGCACAACAAACACAACAAATAGTTGATTCCTTAAATCCAAGGCTACAAGAGATTCAGAAAGAAGAACCACAATATGCACAACAATAATACATGCTAAAAATATCGAGAAGCCGTTTCTAGGAGAAAATTGACTTCCCTTCTATATACGGCTTCTCTTCTATTGGAGGAAAAGATGACAGTTGCATCTAATGTGAAGCAGACTTTAGCGAGTTTAAAAGGTATTGAATCCCAGCTATCTGCCTTTGCTCTTCATTCCATGGAAGAAGAGGCCCAAAAGGCTTTTCACGAAGCAATGGTATTAGTTGGAGAGATTAAAAATGATATTCAGCTAAGGGTATATCAATTAGAGCGAGAAGAAAAGGAATATAGCTCTTCTTAATGGGATGGTGAAAACATGTTTATCGTAGTTTTGCGTTCTTTGCTTTTTGTCATTGTATTATTTATTACCACAAAACTATTAGGAAAAAAGCATATTTCTCAGTTATCCCTTTTTGAATACATAGCAGGTATTACACTGGGAGATATCGCAGGAGAGGTTATCCTAAACTCCAGTCTTAGTGTTATGCATGGGATACTCGGGATATTCGTCTTTGCAATCATCTCCTATTTAGCAGATGTGATTTCCTTAAAAAGTAAAACATTGCGCAATGTAATAGAAGGCACTGGCACGGTATTGGTGGAAGATGGAAAACTCCTGGAAGGGAATTTGAAGAAAGAGCATTATACGATTGATGATTTTTCTACGCTTTTGCGGCAAAAAGATGTTTTTAGCTTGGCAGAAATTGAATATGCTGTACTTGAGCCAAAGGGAATGCTCAGTGTTTTATTGAAAAAGGAAAATAGACCCATCACTCCCAAAGATCTTAACATGAAAGTGCCAAGTGAAAAGGCGCCTCAAACGATCATAATGGATGGGAATATCGTTTATGATTCTTTAACAAAAGCGGGAAAAACCCCATCTTGGTTGCGTATGGAATTAGAGAAATTAGGTGTAACACAAGATAATGTATTCCTAGGGCAAGTTGATTCTTATGGGGAACTTACCATTGACATTTTTGACGATAAAATCAAGCTGGCAGAAGCACAAGAAAGACCACTATTGCTTGCGACGATAAAAAAAGTACAAGCAGACTTGGAAATGTATTCGCTACAAACAGACAATAAAGAGGCGAAATTAATGTATAGAAAAAATGCGAATAAAATGGAGCAAGTAAAAAATAAAGTGAAAATGTATTTAGGAGATAATATCTAATGAAAAATAGATGAAAGAGAAGGATATATCATCTATTATAGAAGGGAGGATAACGATGACAAAATAATTGTAGGTGAACAGGATGGATAGACAGGCTGAAAAAGCATTAGTAGGAGAAACAGCAGCAATTCAATATGTAAAAGATGGAATGACAGTTGGACTAGGAACAGGATCTACAGCATTTTATGTGATTAAAACGATGGGCGAAATGATTAAGGCAGGGATGAATTTAAAAGGGGTTGCCACGTCAAAAGCTACGGAAAAATTAGCAAGTGAATATGGAATTCAATTAGTTGATATCAATGAAGTGGAAGAATTAGATATTGCCATTGATGGTGCAGATGAAATTGATGCCAATTTCTTTGCTATAAAAGGAGGAGGCGGAGCATTATTACGAGAAAAAATAATTGCGAGTGCTGCCAAAACCTTTATTGTTGTAGCTGATGGGAGCAAGAAAGTCCAAACCTTAGGCCATTTTCCTTTGCCTGTAGAGGTAGTTCCATTTGGGTATAAACAAACAGAGAAAGCTATTCAGAAATTAGGGTGCAAAACAGAGTTGCGGATGAAAGACGAAGAGATTTATCTTACGGATAATGGAAACTATATTATCGATTGTTCTTTTTCTAGTATCCAAAACCCCAAGCAATTACATCAAACACTGAATAATATAGTAGGAGTAGTAGAAAATGGTCTCTTTATTCATATGGTTGATGTATTAATCTCTGTAAATAAGCAGGACGAAATAATTGTTGATATAGCTAAAAATGAATAATGGTGAATATTGAATAATCATATATTAAAGATGAAAATGTATTAAACATTAACTTGCAGTTAGCCCTCGTCTAATAAATGGTTAGGTGGGGGTAACTGCGTGATATCTCGTTGGATTTAACCATGCAGAAAAAATGTCTAATAAAGCTTAGTTTATGAAAGCGTTTCCTTTTCGGCTTTTCAATATACCATGAAAAATACCTCAATGAGAAAGAAGCATTATGTTAGAGAAAATGGCAATCAATAAGGGAGAGATAAAATGTCTTTAAGAGAAGAAGCTTTACATATGCATCAGGTTAAACAAGGGAAATTAGGGATTTATGCAAAGATAGATGTGAAAAATGCCCATGATTTAAGTCTAGCTTATTCTCCAGGAGTTGCCGAACCGTGTAAAGAAATCTTCGAAAATCCTGAATCTGTATATGATTTTACGATGAAAGGGAATATGGTGGGCCTCTTGACAAACGGTAGCTCTGTACTTGGTTTGGGGAATATTGGGGCAGCGGCCTCTCTTCCGGTTATGGAGGGAAAAGCAATTTTATTAAAAAGCTTTGCTGGGGTAGATGCCTTTCCGATTGCTTTAAATACAATAGATAAAGATAAGATAGTGGAAACTGTGAAATTAATGGCTCCTACTTTTGGTGCAATCCACCTAGAAGACATTGCTGCACCTGATTGTTTTCAAATAGAAGAACGATTAAAGCAAGAATTAGATATTCCTGTATTTCATGATGATCAGCATGGAACGGCGATTGTAGCATTAGCTGGTCTTATTAATGCACTGAAGCTTGTAAATAAAGAAATGAAGGATTTAAAAATTGTTATAAATGGGGCTGGTGCTTCGGGGATAGCCATTGCGAAACTTCTCTTTTCTTCTGGTGTAACCAATATGATTTTATGTGACACAAAAGGGACGATTTATGCAGGAAGATCTGTTGGAATGAACCAAGCAAAAGAATCTGTGGCAACCTTTACAAATGGAGAAAATGAAAAAGGGTCTTTGCGTGATGCTATTAAAGGAGCGGACGTATTTATTGGAGTTTCTGTCGCAGGTACCTTAACAAAAGAGATGGTACGAACGATGAATCAGGACGCAATTATTTTTGCGCTGGCAAATCCAGTGCCAGAAATAAGTCCTGCTGAAGCGAAAGAAGCAGGTGCTAGGATAATCGGAACAGGAAGATCTGATTTTCCGAACCAAGTAAATAATGTATTGGCATTCCCAGGTGTTTTTCGTGGTGCTTTAGATGTCCGAGCAACGGCTATTAATGAAGCGATGAAAAAAGCTGCTGCTGAAGCAATTGCAGAATTAATTGCGGAATCAGAGTTGGATGAAGAGTATGTTATTCCAAGTCCTTTTGATGCAAGAGTAGCTCCCGCTGTTGCGGCGGCTGTTGCGAGAACAGCAATGGAAACAAATGTAGCGAGAATTCAGGTCAATCCAGAACAAGTGAGAATGAAAACGATGAATCTGACAAAGCTAAGAGATGAATAAAGGAAATGAGAAAAGCGGCCGTTTGTCAAAATAAGACTGGCCGCTTTTCTCATTAAAGTGTATGTGTTTCGGTTACTTCTTCTGTAGGGAGAATGGAAGCACTCGTGCTTTGTTTATTTGTTTTTACCCTAAAAAGAAGATTTAACAGGATAGCAGCTATACTTCCAGTAATAATTCCATCACTGACAATGATACGTAGTCCAGAAGGAAGTTGATCAAATAAAGTAGGAACAGCAGTTGCTCCTAAGCCGATGGAAATAGAGCATGCTATAATCAATAAGTTAGCTTGATTTGTAAAATCTACTTTACTAAGCATTCTGATTCCAGAAGCTACAACCATCCCAAACATAACAACCGTTGCTCCGCCTAATATAGGTGTTGGGATTATGGTAGCGAATGCTGCAACTTTCGGAATGAGTCCTAGGAAGACTAAAATTCCTCCGGCAGCGACAACAACATTGACGGTTTTCACTTTAGAAAGCTGTACAAGACCAACGTTTTGTGCGAAGGTGTTATACGGAAATGCATTGAATAATCCACCTAAAGTAATGGCCACTCCTTCTGCTCGATATCCTCTTGTCAAATCTTTTTCACTTAAAGGAGTTTCCGTAATCTTGCTTAGTGCAAAGAAAACGCCAGTTGATTCAATGACGATAACCAAACCAACAATTAACATTGTAAGGATCGGACCTATCTCAAAGCTAGGAGTTCCGAAATAAAATAGTTCAGGGAAATGGAACCAACTCGCCTCTTTTACTGGGGAAAGATTCACTTTTCCAAGAAAAGCAGCAACAACAGTACCGACGATAATTCCCATTAGAACAGACAATGATTGCATAAATCCTTTTGTGAAACGATTTAACAAGAGAATAAATAATAATACCCCGAATGAAAGAATCAGATTTTCAATGGAACCAAAATCTTCACTAGTTGCTCCTCCGCCCATATTTTTAATGCCTGATGGAATGAGTGATAAACCGATTATTGTGACCACTGTTCCTATCACGACAGGAGGGAAAAGTTTCGTTATTTTACTGAAAAAAGGAGCGCAAATAATCATGAAAAGTCCTGTTATGATGATGGCTCCATAAATAGCAGTAACTCCGTAATTTGTTCCTATGGAAATCATCGGCGTTACAGCAACAAAGGAGCTACCGAGAACAACGGGTAATCCAATTCCTAAATATTTATTTTTCCAAGCTTGAAGCAAGGTGGCAATTCCGCATGTTAATAAATCAATTGCAACAAGATAAGCGAGTTGTTCGGTTGTTAAATTTAATGCTCTTCCAACTAATAACGGTACGAGGATAGCACCTGCATACATGGCAAGCACATGCTGAAGTCCTAAAGAAAAAATTTTTAAACCCTTTTCTTTGTTTTGAGCCATTCATTACACTCCTTTTTCTTATAATGTTAATAAAGTTAACACTGTTTGTTATGCTAATTAACATCATAATGAGCAAGAAGAAAGAAGTCATTGGTTATATTGTACAAAATATTTAGAAAATATAGATTATATATCTAAGTAGACTCCATTATATTTGAATTTGTTTTTTTCCTTCATTCGTTTTTAAAATCGACTTTATCCGGAATGCAAATCGAAGATGAAAGGTTGTTTCTGGATCTTTCAGACTTTTTCCTAAAAGTTCTTCACATTTCTCTAAACGATAGATTACAGTGTTACGATGAACATAAAGGCGTTTTGCCGTTTCAGAAATTTGGCAATGCGTTTCTAAGTATACCGATAAAGTATTTAGTAATATCTGTTGCTCTTCCTGCTGCTGATTGGTTGTAAATGATTGAAAGATATATTCGTAAAATTCCTGAAGATCCTTCGTTGGAATAATTCGTAATATCTCAAAGACATCCTTTGGCCGGTGAATCTGGATAAAGGGGATATTTCCAGATAGCTGTCCAATATGTAAGGCACTAAGTGCTTCTTTATAGGCATTAGGTAAATTTAATAGACGCTGAAAAACATTGCTAATACCAAATGAGATAGACCGTTTAAAGGTATTTCCAATATACTCTTGAATATTTTGCAAATAAGGAAGAATCGAATGGTCTAAATCATAAGATGAATGGGCGACTTCCATAATAATAATACAGTGATCATCTTTAATAAAAAGCTGGGAGTTAAATGGTGCTTTTTTTATTTCCGTTTCCAAATATTCATATATATAATCCACCTCAACTGAATGCTGTGTAAAGGAGATATATTGATCACTGTTATCCATTTTGCCAATAATTGCAATCGAAGCATGTTCCCTTTTTAAAGAAAATTCTTTTGCCCGACTTTCAATTTCCTCCGCAAAAGTAAATTTGCCTTCCACAAACTGAGCAAAGAAATCATTTCGTGCCCTTCGTGAATATTGCTTTACTGTATTTTCTCTCATTAGCTCAAAAGATAAAACGTTGGTAGCTTGTTCAATGGTAAGCAGTAAACTCTTGTCTTCAATCGATATTTCTCCAAGTACAACTAAAAATGCTGGCTTCCTCATATGAGTATAAATTGGAAAAATAGTAAAAACCTCTTCTGTATTTCTGCTCGAAAAACAAGAATAGGGCGAGCTTGCTAATAAAAATTCATATCCTTTTGCATGAAGGGAGCTGAAGTAGTTTTCAATCGAATTTCTAGTATGAGAAGAGGTATGCATTTGAAAATGTGCATCAAGTAAAACAATTCGCTTGTTAATCATTTGCGATAGGTCGTCTACAAGCCTTTTTATCCCTTTTCCTTTCAAAATATGCTGTGTGAATTTTCGATGGGTTTCAAAGGCATTGGTTAGCTCTGCTGTTCTCTGACTCAGCATATAATTTAAAGAGCCATTAACAATTTCACCAAGTGATGTTTCTAATGGAATTTCTAAAAGTGGAAAGCCTTTTTCATTTGCAAATTGAATTGCTTCTTGTGGAATCTGTCCTAAAAATCTTTTTGCTTTAATTCCTAGTGCAGTACAATCTTTTTCCTGCATACTTTTTATTAAGGAAAGCAAAACATCAGGCTTATCTTTAAGATGGTAGGCTGTTGTAACTAATAAATCGTTAGGATATAAATATTCAACAATATCTGGCGCATCCATCATCGTAATATTCTTAATTTCTTTATTTAAACCAGTATGACCTGCAATAACTTCCACAGCATTGAAAACAGGTTTTTGTAGTATTTCTGCTAGTTTCATTTTATCTCCTCCTAAAAGAACGCTATATTACAAGTCTTCTCCGCATTTCGGATTTAGTTATTTTATACAAAGTATTTAGATAATTCTAACACTTTATCTAATGTATTGCCAGCGAGTGCTTATTAAAATAATGGTTACATAAATAATAGTGCGTAGTTTTAATGGGCATTTTATGCTAGAAAAAGTTATGGGGAAATAACAAAATGAAGAGCCTTGTTCCTTCATTTTAGGTTGAATTAATTGGAGATCTCCCCTGAATAGGAGCGATTGAAATGAAGACATCTAATGAAATAGATACAAAAGAAGTAGGCAAGTGGATGGAATGGCTGGCTACATTCGGGGCTAACGAAAATGGCGGGGTTACACGACTTCTTTATGATGAAAATTGGCGGTTAGCTCAGCATGCTCTTTTACAAAAAATGAATGAGATTGGTTTAAAAACCTATTTTGATGGAGTAGGCAATCTGTTTGGCAGGCTAGAAGGGTCCCTTGAAAGCGAGAAAACAATTTTGACAGGTTCCCATATTGATACAGTAATAGATGGAGGAAAATATGATGGTGCGTATGGAATCATAGCAAGTCTGCTTGCTTTGGACTATTTAAAGAGACATTATGGAATCCCCAAAAAAACAATAGAAGTTGTATCATTATGCGAGGAAGAAGGGAGTCGATTTCCTTTAGCTTTCTGGGGTTCAGGATCCATAACAGGAAAATATACGAAGGAGGATTGCATAGGTTTATACGATGCGAATAATATGTCTTTTTCGCATGCGATGTCATCCATGGGCTTGCAACCAGATAGAGAAGAAGTAAAAAGAGCAGATATTGATTGTTTCATAGAAATACATATCGAACAAGGTGCAGTATTGGAGAAAGAGCAAGAGTCCATTGGCGTCGTTTCTCATATTGTTGGGCAAAGACGATTTACGGTTAAAGTAACAGGAGAGAGCAACCATGCAGGTACGACTCCCATGTATTATCGAAAGGATAGTATGCATTTGGCTGCTGAATTAATTACTTATGCTATAAACCAAGCTAAGGAAATTGATTCACAGTTAGTAGCAACGGTCGGGAAAATAGTAGCCGCGCCTAATGTTCCGAATGTAATTGCAAAAGAAGTTACGTTTTCGTTAGATGTCAGGCATCATCAAGAAGAAGTACTAGATTATTTTTGCAAGAAAATTTTTGCTTATTTTAAGCAGAAAAGTATAGAGGCGAGCATGAATGTTGAATGGGAACAATGGATGAACGTTAAGGCTGTTGCGATGGATGCAGAATTAACAGAGCTAGCTCATACCATTGTACAAGAAATGAATATTCCAAACCGAAAAATGATCAGTGGGGCAGGGCATGATGCGCAAGTATTTGGAACATACTGTCCGTCTGCTTTACTATTTGTGCCAAGTGTTTCTGGCGTCAGCCATTCTCCCAAAGAACACACGAATCTAGAAGATTTAAAAAGAGGGATTAGTGTTCTCATCCAATTATTGCACCGTTTAGCTTATTAAGGAATGTACATATTTTTATAGAAAGAAAAGAATTATGCGTTGTAGTAAAGAAAATAGATAAAAGGAAAGGACGTATCCAATGACTTTTTCAGAATTAAACACACCTATAAGAACAATTATGACACCAGGTCCAGTTGAAGTGGATCCACGCGTGTTAAGAGCACTAAGCACTCCTATTTTAGGTCAATTTGATCCTGCGTTTACATCCATCATGAATGACGTAATGGCAATGATCCAACAAGTTTTCCAAACAAAAAATAAGTGGGCATATCCGATAGATGGAACCTCGAGATCTGGACTTGAAGCTGTCTTGGCCAGTATTATCGAGCCGGGAGATAAAGTACTAATACCGATTTACGGAAGGTTTGGCCATTTGTTAACAGAAATTGCTGAAAGATATGGGGCAGATATTCATTTACTTCAATGTGAATGGGGCGAAGTTTTTGACCCGGAAGATATCATTGCAGAAATGAAACGAGTGAATCCAAAAATGGTGGCACTTGTTCATGGTGAAACATCAACTGGGTGTATGCAGCCATTAGAAGAGATTGGTAAAGCATGCCGTGAACAAGATATCCTATTTATCGTCGACGCTGTGGCAACGATTGGCGGTGTAAATGTGCAAACAGATAATTGGCATATAGATGCAGTGATTGGTGGGAATCAAAAATGTTTATCGGTGCCATCAGGAAATGCTCCTATTACATATAATGATCGAGTGGAAAAAGTATTGATTGCGCGGAAAAAGGTAGAAAGAGGGATAGCGACAGACAGTGAGTTAGCAGAGAAAAAAGCTCATGCTCCGATCCGCTCCAATTATTTAGACTTAGCACAATTACAGGATTATTGGAGTCCAAGAAGATTAAATCATCATACAGAAGCAACTTCTATGTTATACGCATTACATGAGGGACTAAGAATTGTTTTAGAGGAAGGACTGGAAAATAGATTTGCTCGTCATCAATACCATGAACAAGCATTAATGGAAGGGATTAAAGGAATGGAGCTAGAGCTATTTAGTGATAGCAAGTGTAAATTACCAACTGTTACTTGCATCAAAGTGCCAGAAGGTATAGATGCAGAATCTGTCCGAAGTATGATGCTTCAACAATTTGGTGTAGAAATTGCAAGCTCTTTTGGTCCTTTGTATGGGAAAATATGGAGAATAGGTACGATGGGCTATAGTTGCCGAAAAGAAAATGTCCTATTCGTACTTGCCAGCCTAGAAGCCTGCTTGATTAGACATGGAGTAAAACTTCCTGCTGGTCAAGCACTTCAAACGACATTGGATTTTTATTCAAGGGGGTAGGATAGTAAGTAACAGAGAAACGTTCTCTGAGCCCGAAAGCAAGAGAAAGAGCAAGAAAAGGTAACAGAGGAGCATTCTCTGAGCCTGAAAGCAAGAGAAAGAGCAGGAAAAGGTAACAGAGAAACGTTCTCTGAGCCCGAAAGCAAGAGAAAGAGCAAGAAAAGGTAACAGAGGAGCGTTCTCTGAGCCCGAAAGCAAGAGAAAGAGCAAGAAAAGGTAACAGAGGAGCGTTCTCTGAGCCCAAAAGCAAGAGAAAGAGCAGGAAAAGGTAACAGAGGAGCGTTCTCTGAGCCCAAAAGCAAGAGAAAGAGCAGGAAAAGGTAACAGAGGAGCGTTCTCTAAGCCCAAAAGTAAGAGAAAGAGCAAGAAAAGGTAACAGAGAAACGTTCTCTGAGCCCAAAAGCAAGAGAAAGAGCAAGAAAAGGTAACAGAGGAGCGTTCTCTGAGCCCAAAAGCAAGAGAAAGAGCAAGAAAAGGTAACAGAGGAGCGTTCTCTAAGCCCGAAAGCAAGAGAAAGAGCAAGAAAAGGTAACAGAGGAGCGTTCTCTGTGCTCGAAAGCAAGAGAAAGAGCAGGAAAAGGTAACAGAGGAGCTTTCTCTGAGCCCGAAAGCAAGAGAAAGAGCAGGAAAAGGTAACAGAGGAGCGTTCTCTGAGCCCGAAAGCAAGAGAAAGAGCAAGAAAAGGTAACAGAGAAACGTTCTCTGTGCCCGAAAGCAAGAAAAAGAGCAGGAAAAGGTAACAGAAAACTAGCCTTCAGCACTCACCTCCCTTACAAAATGCAAGAAAAAGGAACAAACTATAATCTATCTATTAGAAAAAGAATAAAAAAATCCATATTGACAATAATGAATCTATCCGATATGATTTTTCACAAAGAAATGAATAAAGAAACTATAAAAAGGAATAGTATACAGCCATGTCTATTAGAAGAGAGGGTCTAATTGCTGAAAGGACCTATAGGCTACCTGTGGAACCTGCCTTTTTCGTTCTGTATCGAATAGACATTGTTTAGAAAGATTCAGCGGTTCAATACCGTTACCATGGATGAGTGTAAAGCTTTGCTTTGAATTAGGGTGGTACCGCCATTATTATGGTCCCTAATGAGAGGCAAAGCTTTTTTAATGGTCTTTTTCAAAAAGATGGACCTTTAAAAGTAAAAGTTATAGAGAAATAATATCGATAAAAAACAATAAAATAGGAGGCTTCTAAAATGGCAAAGGATTTTGTAAAAAGCATTACTAGTATGGAAGAAGATTTTGCTCAATGGTATACAGATGTTGTCACAAAAGCAGAACTAATCGATTATTCAAGTGTAAGAGGGTCTATGATTATTCGCCCATATGGAACAGCAATATGGGAAAATATTAAAGAGGCATTAGACAAACGCATTAAAGAAACAGGACATGAAAATGTTTATATGCCACTCTTTATACCAGAAAGTCTATTGCAAAAGGAAAAGGATCATATCGAGGGATTTGCTCCAGAAGTAGCATGGGTGACCCATGGAGGAGAGGAAGAATTAGCAGAAAGACTTTGTGTGCGTCCAACCTCTGAAGTTCTTTTTGCAGAGCATTATAAAAATATTATCCATTCCTACCGCGATCTTCCAAAGCTATATAATCAGTGGGCAAATGTAGTACGTTGGGAAAAGACCACTCGCCCATTTTTGCGTACATTAGAATTTTTATGGCAAGAAGGGCATACATGCCATGAAACAGAAGAAGATGCAGATAGAGAAACTACTCAAATGCTTGAAGTTTATGCGGAAGTTTGTGAGAAATACTTAGCGCTACCTGTTATTAAAGGGAGAAAAACAGAAAAAGAAAAGTTTGCTGGTGCTAAGTATACGTATACGATTGAAAGTTTGATGCATGATGGAAAAGCATTGCAATCAGGAACGTCTCATAATCTTGGTGATGGCTTTGCAAAATCATTTGGAATTCAGTTCTCTGATAGGGACGGAAATCTCCAGCATGTTCACCAAACATCATGGGGCTTTACTACTCGAATTATTGGTGCCATGATTATGGTTCATGGGGATGACCGTGGCTTAGTAGTGCCGCCAATGATTGCGCCAACTCAAGTAATGATCGTACCAATTGCCCAGCATAAAGAAGGGGTTTTGGATTTTGCCTATGATTTGCAAAAGAAATTAAACCGTTCCATTCGAGTGGGCATTGATGGAAGTGATAAAAAGCCAGGCTGGAAATTTAATGAGTATGAAATGAAGGGGATTCCTTTGCGTTTAGAAGTAGGACCAAAGGATATAGAAAAAAATCAAGTTGTGCTCGTTCGCAGAGATACTGGAGAAAAGCAATTTGTATCAATGGATGGACTAGAAGATACAATTGCCCAATTGTTAAAGGATATCCAAGATAATTTACTACAGAAAGCTATCAATCATAGAGAAGAAAATACTCATATTGCTTTAAGCTTCGATGAATTTAAACAATGGATATCGAAAGAAAAGCCAGGATTCATCAAAGCAATGTGGTGTGAAGATCAAGCATGTGAAGATAAAATCAAGGAAGAAACAAGTGCAACTTCTAGATGCATGCCTTTTGAACAGGAGGCAATTGCAGATACTTGTGTATGCTGTGGCAAGAAAGCAAGTAAATTAGTATATTGGGCTAAGGCGTATTAAAACTTTAGCTGTATTATCTAGCTGAAATAAACGAAGGAATAAAAATGGTGGTGACCTCCGAAATGTTTTTACTCTAATTTTTGGAGGGCGGTACCAATATTCCTTCGTTTTTTATTTGTCTTCGTCTGGCTCAATATGCACATGTACCTCGAGTGCATGAAACTCATCAATTAAAGCATTCTCAACAGCGGAAGAAATATCATGGGCATGAGTAACATCTAACTGCTGGTTAACTGTAATGACAACATCAACAACTGGACTGTTTCCATAGTTTCTTGCTTTTATCTCTTTTACAGCTTTTACACCTTCTGTACGCAAAATAGTTTTTTTGTATTGATCAATTAATAAAACATCAAATCCATCTGTTAAATAGTGAGTTGTTTCTCGGAAGATACCCCAGGCTGTTTTACAAATTAATAGCCCAACAATACAGGCAGCAAGGGGATCTAAAAAGGTTAATTTTAGTTGAGCGCCAAAAATCCCAACTGCTGTCCCAATGCTAACCATTGAGTCGGAGAAGTTATCCTTTGCAGCCGCTTTAACTGCTTGGCTATTAATTTTATTACCTAAACGTAAATTAATGCGATAAACACCAAACATTACAGCACCACAAGCGATGGCCGTATATGCCGCTACTAAATCAGGTGCTTGCCTTGTCTGGCTAAAGAAGGAAGAAACGGCTTGGAATAATACTTGCAATCCGACACTCATCATAATAAAGGAAGCAATTAAAGAAGCAACAGTTTCTGCTTTCCAATGACCGTATGGATGATCTTTATCCGCTGGTTTTTGCGAAAGACGCAACCCGATTAGTACAGCAACAGATGCAATAATATCTGTGAAATTATTCCAACCATCAGCTTTTAGGGCTTGGGAACCTGTGCTATTTCCAATAAATAATTTAACAGAAGCTAGTACAATATATGTAAAAATGCTCAATATCGCAGCACGTTCTCCAAGCTTTAAGTCTGCATATTTTTTGTCCATTACAAATGCCCCCTTAACTAACCCACTTATCATATCAATTCCTTATAGGGTGGGTCTAGAGCAACGTTTTTATACATATCAACAAAAGTGTTAGAGAGATAAAATAGTTAGCTAGAGGAAAACTTCATCCATTTAATATTACTTAGCATGTGGAAAAAAATCTCACTGACTTTAATAAACTAGAAGAGATAAAAAATCTCCAAGACTTATCTTAAGACAAACCTTGGAGGCGTATAATCACTTATTCGTTTCCTTTTACATATACTTTCTTGCTTGGCCAAAAGACTGTATTTCCTAATAGAGAAGTAATTGCAGGAACTAAAAAAGGTCTCACGATAAAGGTGTCTAGTACAACCCCAATAGCGGTTATCGTTCCAAAATGGACAAGCACTTCCATAGGTAAAGTAGTCAACACCATAAAGGTAGCTGCTAAAATGACTCCTGCAGAAGTAATAACCCCACCTGATTCTGCAACTCCCTCTTTTATTGCTAGTAGGAGAGGCATTTTTTTTCGTTTTTTCCAAATGCTTGATATCATGAAAATATTGTAGTCTTCTCCTAAAGCAACGATAATGACAAAGGAGTACAAGGGGATTAAGCCTTGAATTGCTTCTACTCCAAATCCATAATGAAGAATGACCCACCCTAAGCCTAGGGCACCAAAGTAAGAAAGTAGTACAGAAGCTATTAAATAGAATGTTGCTATAATGGATCTAAGATAAACAAGTAACAAGATAGCAATCATGATTAAGATAATTGGAATAATTAATTTTACATCTTGATTTGTCAATTCTCTTGTATCATATTGTTCCGCAGTTACTCCTGCAATCCATATCTTCTCATTCGGTTCCTTTATGCCATTTTCAGCAAGCTTCTCTTCTAATGTATCACGAATAATAGGGAGTTCATCCATCGCTTGATTTGAATAAGGATTTGTTTCTAATTCAATCGAATATTTTACTAAATTAGGATTGCTTCTACCCGATTCTTCCTCCGAAACCGTTGCAATGAAAGCTAATTTATTTAATTCTTCTTCAATATTTAATGTTGCACCTTCTGTATCAATAATGACAGAAACCGGTGCGAGTTCCCCTGCATTAAAATGTTCTTCTATTAAGGTATATCCTTCTTTTGATGGCATGTCATCTGGAAATGAGGACAATAAATCATAGGTATATACTGTTTTAAGGGAAAATACAGCAAAAATACCAAGAAATAATGTCGTTAGTATAGTCACTTTCCATGGATGCTGTGTTACTACATTTCCGATTGTTTTCCCCAATGTATTTCTTTTTTTAGTCGTCTTTATTATCCTACCATTTATAATTTGTCCTTCTAATTTCGGAACAAATGGATAAAAAGATAATCTACCAATAATGGCTAGAATGGCTGGGACAAGACTAAGACTGGCTATCATCATAATAAATATAGCTAAGCTAAACGGGATTGCAAATCGTTGCACGGCACCATATTGGGCAAATAATAGGACAAGAAGAGAAAATACTACTGTTAATCCACTCATTGCCACAGCACCACCAGATCGATGCAATGCTCTTTCCATCGCCATTTCTTTAATTGATTCTTTGGTTAAATACGTTCGATATCTACTAATAATAAATAAACAATAATCTGTACCTGCTCCAAATAGTAATACAGTCATAATGGCAATGCTTTGTGAATCGAATTCAATCCACTCATGTTCTCCCATGAAACCAAGCAAAGGACTGATAACTCCATAAGCAATACCTACTCCAATTAAAGGAATTAACGCTAAAATAGGAGAACGGTAAATGACAAGTAAACAGATTAGCACAATAATAACTGTGCCAATGAGTAACGATAAGTCCCCTTGGCTAAATAGCTCTGTTGCATCTATGGAGATACCAACGGGGCCAGTAGTCCTTGCATGTAATATCGTTTCATCCTTTCGTGCAGTGTTAAACGGATTTTTTTCAAAGATTCCATTTGCAACAGCTTCTAGCTTTTGAATACTAGCTTTTAATTCACTAGTAGCTAAATTATTTGAAAATAAAATAGGGAGAACTAGAGTTGTGCCATCTTCTGAAATTTGTTGTTTGACTCCCTCAATAGGTAGTTGATGATAAGGAATAATTGCTTCTTGATGAGCAAGTGGCGCATTTGTTAATTGGTTCGTAAGTTCTTGGATTTGTTCAACATCCTTATCTGTTAAGCCATTTGAGCGAAACCATGTAATTAACGCAGGAGTTCCTTGGTCATTAGAAAATTCCTCCTTTATTTTTTCATCTGCCAGCTGTGATAAAGCATTAGTTGGAATATTGCTAGCTAAGTCGTTTTTTTGTGAACTAGCTTGAGGGAAAAGTGTACTTAATATCCCAACAAGGAGAATCCAGGCAAGTAATATTATCCATTTCCCTTTTTTACTAGTGACAGCGGTAAAATAGCGATGAATATACCGTTTCATTTTGTTCACTCCTTAAAATACACATAACTTATCACTTGATAAGTTATGTGTAAAGAAAGAAACTTATCAAGTGATAAGGTGAGTATATATTTATTTTTATAAGAAAGGAAGTGTTTTTTGAAAAATCATTACTTATCTACTATTCCAAATATAAATAGATGAACGACTAATTTTGCTTTACGCCGGATTTCCTTTGTTTGTTCTTCATTAGAAAGTTCTTTCATATGAGAAGGACGCATGGCAGTTTGAATATATTGAAGAAAGGTGAATGCTATTTCTTCGCTATTACTTTCTATTTTTTGAAAAGAAATATTATTATCTTTTTCAGCCATATCAAACACATGTTTAATCGGTTTTAAAAATCCCTCTTGCCAGCGAATTCTTAGTTGGGTTTGTATATCATTTGGCATCTCATGTTGTAAGTCATGGAACATTTGCATGAGATCTTCTTGATAATGTTCTAAAAAGTAAAGAGCAATTTGGTAAAGACATTCTTGAAGAATCTGATATTCCTTCGTAATTTTTAATAAAGCATTTTCAGTCTGTTGAATAGACGTAATAATTACTTCTTTATAAATATCTTGTTTATTCTTAAAGTGATGGTATAAAGCAGGCTGTGTAATTCCACAACGCTCTGCAATCATCCTTGTGCTGACCTTACGAAATCCCAATTCCATAAACAACTGATAGGAGACACGGATTATAAATTGATAGGTATCATGATCCGTATTAGTTCTTTCCCATTTTTTATTCATATTGTAAACCCTTTCATTGTTGTTTTTATCACATTTTATATTATAGGAAAAGTAAGGAAATATTACAAATGTGTATAAAATGTGAATGAGTTTGTGAAATGTTGAACATTTTTTCAAGAATAGGCTTGAAGGTTTTAGCAAGTCATTATATGATAAGCATGTAAAGAATAACAACGAGAAATTCCAAAAGATATAATATGTTTGTAGGAAGCTAGTGGGCAAACAAACTACTAAATTAGTAGTTTTTCTTTAAAGAATTATTTGTGAATATATTCACAAATTAACTGCTTTTTTAAAGTAGTTTTTTCTTTAAAGTAACTTGTGAATATTTTCACAATATTATCATTCTCGATTTGGAGGGATTTAGTGATGTCAGTTGTTGAAAAAGAAGTAAAAGCGAAAAATGAGCAAGTTGATGTGCAAACCGTTATTAATGAGATGGCAGCAAAAGGGAAAAAGGCACTAGAAGAATTTATGTCTTTAGATCAAGAACAAGTAGATACAATTGTAAAGGCTATGGCCCTAGCTGGTTTAGATAAGCATATGTATTTAGCTAAATTAGCGGTTGAAGAAACGGGAAGAGGCATTTATGAGGACAAAATTACAAAGAATATATTCTCTACCGAATATATCTACCATAATATTAAATATGATCGTACAGTTGGGGTGATAAGCGAAGACCAACAAACAGGAATTGTGGAAATCGCTGACCCGGTAGGCGTAGTTGCTGGGGTAACACCTGTTACAAATCCAACATCTACAACCATGTTTAAAGCTATTATTGCGATAAAAACACGTAATCCAATTATATTTGCTTTCCATCCATCTGCACAGAAATGTAGCAGTGAGGCAGCTAGAATTCTAAGAGATGCAGCAGTTAAAGCGGGGGCACCAGAAAACTGTATTCAATGGGTAGAAAAACCTTCTATTGAAACAACTAAAGCGTTAATGAATCATAATGATATTGCATTAATTCTTGCAACTGGTGGACCAGGAATGGTTAAATCCGCATATAGTTGTGGCAAACCTGCACTTGGCGTTGGCGCTGGTAACGTACCTTGTTATATCGAAAAAACAGCGAAAGTTAAAAGAGCAGTGAACGATCTGATTCTTTCAAAAACATTTGATAATGGAATGATTTGTGCATCTGAACAAGCAGTAATCATTGACAAAGAAATCTACGATGAAGTAAAGAATCTATTGATTCGAAATAGCTGCTACTTCTTAAATAAAGAAGAGTTGGCAAAAGTAGAAAAACTAGTAATTAATGAAAACACATGTGCTGTAAATCCAGATATAGTTGGTAAATCTGCTCATTATATCGCTGGATTAGCAGGAGTAAAAGTACCAGAAGATACAAAAATTCTTCTTGCTGAATTAGAAGGTGTAGGACCTGATTATCCTCTATCTAGAGAAAAATTGAGCCCTGTGCTTGCATGCTATAAAGTGGAATCAACAGAAGATGGAATTAAACGTGCAGAAGAAATGTTAGAGTTTGGCGGATTAGGACATTCAGCAGTCATTCACTCTGAAGATCCGAAAGTAATAGAAAGATTTGCCCTAAGAATGAAAGCATGCCGTATTATCAACAATGCCCCATCTTCTCAAGGTGCAATCGGTGACATTTATAATGCATTCATGCCTTCTTTAACACTTGGCTGTGGATCTTATGGTAAAAATTCTGTATCTACTAACGTAACAGACATTCATTTATTAAATGTTAAAAAATTGGCAAAAAGGAATGTAAATATGCAATGGTTTAAAGTACCTTCAAAAATTTATTTTGAGAAAAATTCTGTACAGTATTTACAAAAAATGCAGGATATCTCTAGAGTATTTATCGTAACAGATCCATACATGGTTAAATTTGGATATGTGGATAAATTACTTTATAACTTAAGAAAACGTTCAAATCTAGTGCAAGTAGAAGTGTTCTCTGATGTTGAGCCAGATCCATCTATTGAAACAGTTGTTAGAGGAACAGAGATGATGGCTAAATTCCAACCAGACTGCATTATCGCACTTGGTGGTGGATCTCCAATGGATGCAGCAAAAGGTATGTGGTTATTCTATGAGCATCCAGATGAAGAGTTCTTCGGATTAAAGCAAAAATTCTTAGATATCCGTAAAAGGGTTTATAAATATCCATCATTAGGTGGTAAAGCTAAATTTGTTGCTATTCCAACTACTTCTGGTACAGGATCCGAAGTAACATCTTTTGCGGTAATTACAGATAAAGAACAAAACATTAAATATCCTTTAGCTGATTATGAATTAACACCAGATGTAGCTATCATCGATCCACAATTTGTTATGACAGTACCGCCTGCTGTAACGGCAGATACAGGAATGGACGTATTAACACATGCTGTGGAAGCATATGTATCTAATATGGCAAATGACTATACAGATGCATTAGCGGTGAAAGCAGTTCAATTAATCTTTGAATATTTACCAAGAGCATATAGAAATGGAAATGACGAAGAGGCACGCGAAAAAGTGCATAATGCATCTACAATAGCTGGTATGGCATTCGCAAATGCATTCTTAGGAATTAATCATAGCTTGGCACATAAATTAGGTGCCGAATTCCATATCGCACATGGTCGTTCAAATGCCATCTTATTGCCACATGTTATTCGCTATAATGCAGAGAAACCGAAAAAATTCATGGCATTCCCTAAATACGAATACTTTAAAGCAGATGAGCGCTATGCAGAGCTTGCAAGAATTCTAGGATTGCCAGCTAATACTGTGGAACAAGGAGTAGACAGCTTTGTCAAAGCAGTAATCAGACTTGGAAAAGAATTAAATATCCCAATGAGTATTGCAGCACAAGGTGTAGATCCAAAAGAATTCGAAGCAAAAGTAGATTATTTAGCAGATCGTGCTTTTGAAGATCAATGTACAACAGCTAACCCTAAATTACCATTAGTAACGGAATTAGCAGACATTTACAGAAAAGCTTTTAAAGGGGTTTAAAATCAAGTCAAAGAGCAAACAATTTGAGGCTGGGACATAAGTATTCCAGCTTAAAATAAACCTGAATGATTATACGAAGGTGCCAATGAAAGGTTCGTATAATCATTTGGGCTTTTTTATTCGTTTTAAAAAGGATGTTCCATGAAGTTTGTTGCTATTATCCGCAGCCTGAATACACTTCGCTTTCCGTGGGGCTCGCGCTGAGACGCGGTCTGCTTCCGCCTGCAGGGTCTCAGACTGTCTCGCTAATCCCCGTGGCGTCTACGTGTATTCAGGCTGCTCCGTTCTTCCAACTAATTTATTTTTTCTTTGGAAAACAATATTTTTTAGGAAATAGCCTTTAAAAACGAAGTGGAATGGAGCGGAGGACGGTCAACTCCTGCGGGAAGTAGAGGAAAGGCTGAGACCCCGCAGGCGCGCCGAGGAGGCTCAGCTTCCTCCCCGCGGAAAGGGAGTGTCCGTAGCGCAATGGAACGAATTGGTTTTTACACTTGAATATATTTAAAACCATAAATAACTAATATGAAAAAGTAGCTTTATTTAAGAGCTAAATTAGAGATTGTTCGTCTTTAAAGATTAGTTATATAGATTTGTCCCAGCCTCTTATATTCAATTGGCTAAGCCTGTAATTTTCAAAGATGTCTTACGTAAATCAATATAGGAGTCCTCTTGACGAACAAGCGGGAGATGTGGTTCATTTTGATGGATAAAGATAATTTCTGCTGTTTCGTTATTGGATAAAGTAACCTTTTTAAAGAGTTGCTTTCTCATAATAAAATTTGTAAATGGAATGACAATGGCAGGATTTAATGCATTTCCATATGATTCATTCACTAATTCATTGATCGCTTCAAAGTAGGTTTTCTTTTCTTTATGGGTGTGTGAGGAACACATGCTATTAAACATGTCTGCAACCGAAACAATTTGAACTAAGAATGGAATATCCTTTTCTGTTCGATGAGATGGATAGCCTTTTCCATTTATTTTTTCATGATGCAATAGAGCAGTTCTCGATATTAATATATCTAATTGAGAAATCTGAAATAAAATACTTTTTCCATAGATTGTATGTTTTTGAATTTCCTTATATTCTTTTTGCGTTAAGCGATCTTGCGCTTGTAAAATGGATGGATCAACTTTTAGCATGCCGATATCATGGAATAGTCCCATTTGGCTTAGGAGGTAACATTCCTTCCTAGCTAATCCTAAAACCTTGCCTATGATTGCTGAAATAATTCCAACATTAATACTATGCTGATAAATATAATTCTCAGGTTCTACTTCCTTATGGATAATATCTAAAATTGCTAATTCTTGAAGGGAAAAATCAATTGCTTTTTCATAGGTATGAAGAAGTCTATCCACATTATCATTTTGCTGTTCGATAATGGAATGGAAGGTTTCTTTCACTTCATCTATTAAAGTAGAAAATTCTTTATTTTCGGAGGAAAGAGAGGCTTCTTCAGTCGGATTAATCACATCAAATGGATTTACCTGATGTTTTGTGAGTAATTCCACATGTTTTTTCGTAAGAGTGGAGCCTTTTTTGAGTAGAAATAAACCTTCAATGGAGTTAGAATAAACATCTTCTTTTATTCGATATCCGGTAATATCAGCAGTTACTTTTTCCATGTCTTTTGTCTCCTTTAATTCATGCTATTTTGCTACGTCACATCCCCTTATTAGTAAATATTACCTTACCTCTAGCAAGGATAAAACAGACTTTATGACCAGTTGGAATAATCCTAAATACCTATTTTAGTAGAAATTACTAGGGACTAAGGTCTTCAGCAATGTTTTCCTATTATAATAACTATATATTTAACCGAAAAGAATAGAATAAATTGGGCATTTTTAGTAGATTCAAAGAGAGGGGAATACACAAATGGATAGAAATCAGCTGAAAGAAAACAATACATTTTATGTACATAATAAGAAAGAATATCAAAAACATTTAGATTTTATCCATAATGAATTGATAAAGTTTCCTACCATAAATATACCTAATCACCATAAAGTAATTAAAAATCAGGATTTGGAAGATTGGATAGTAGAAAAACTAAGTCCAAAAGACATTGCAGAAATTATCTTTTTATTAGAAAACGCCAAAAAAAGAGCATCCTCTCTGGAATCAATTTTTCAAGTAATTGCAACAAGTTTATTACAAAATTCATAAAGAAATTATCTATTCTCGTCTTACTATCACAAGGCTTCTCACTTGTTTCACTATGGTGACAACTATATAATAATAGATATTTATTTTAAATGCCTTTAATTGATTCCAAAAACAAGTAGGGAATTGACTAAAAAAGTTGTGGATACTTCCATTACTCTAAATGGGAAAACGATTGTATAGATGAGTGAGGAAGGTTTGTTTCTTGTATTAGGAGGAGAAAATAGTTGGAACAATGTATGAAAAGCCTATATACCTATTTATATGATCATCTTGTAGACATGCGTGAGGAATGGCTGAGCACAATAGAGAATAGTTCATCTAATTATTATTCAATCAATAAATCCTCAGACAGTATGGAAGAACTAGTTACAGCACACCAAATACTCTTAGAAAATGTAATTAAGGTATTTATTGAGGAAGAGGAAGTATATTCAGCCAATATTTCTAAATGGGCTGTTAAAGTTGCGGAAAAGCGGGCAAAAGATTTGGTTCCTATTTTGGAATCGATTGAACAGCTTAACACAGTTAAAGAAATTCTTTTATCATATGTTGAAAAATTTTCTGCAGAAACTACTGATCAATTAACGATAACGACACTGTTTGAATGGATACGATTAGTACAATATGCATTTGATCTATTTGTAAATATCTTTATTGGCTCTTATGATGAATACAAATTTCAGCAATTGACAGCACAGCAAGAAACCATTTATGAATTAAGCAGTCCAGTGATTCCCATAACAAAGGGGATTGGGGTGCTTCCATTAATTGGAGATATTGATACAAAGAGGGCACAATTAATCATGGAAAATACTTTGAAGGAATGCAATGAAAAACGCTTTAATCATTTATTCATTGATTTATCAGGAGTACCTCTTATTGATACAATGGTTGCACATCAAATTTTTCATGTTATACATGCACTGCGTTTAATTGGTGTAAAAGGGTATCTTTCTGGATTAAGGCCAGAGGTGGCGCAAACAGCCATACAATTAGGTGTAGACTTTAGCCAAATTCCGATATTTAATAATTTAGCAAGTGCTCTTGAAAGATTTGGGTTAATGGTTAATGAAACGAAATTTGTTTAAATAGAGGTGTATGTAGATGGGGAAATATCTAGCTGCACTATTTTTTCCATGCTTATTAGTAATACTTTTTTCAAAAGCTACCTATTATCCAATTATTGGATTAATTTTAACTGTCGCCTTAATTGCTGCTTCTGTGTATAAAGGATATACTGATACATTTCTATTAATTGTTGTGGATGCATTTTCTATGACGATTGGATATATGATTAGCAGAAGATGGAAAGAGAAAGTAGCGAATAAATAATGTTTAGGCTACATTTCAAAAAGTATTAAAAAAGAATAGAAAAGAAGAATGACTAAACGATTTTACGTCGATAAAGATGATAGGTATTTTCGTATAGTCATTTTTTTTTTGAAATTTAGTATCCATAGAAAAATTGCTGATGAAATAAATAGAATGTTTGTTCTCTTTTTTGTGGTTTGAAATAGGTGGTTTGTGGTAGAATGGTGATATGTTGATTACATAAGTAGGAAATTATAAAAAAAGACTTTAATACGAACGTCGAATTTTGAAATTTTGTTTATTTTAAAAGCCTCCTGGTACCCGCATAAATCCTATAACGGTGAGACCCCGCATTCCCTTACTTTCCTCTGGGAGAATGTAAGTATATGGAGTGAAATGGAATGAACAAGTTTTTTGTGTTTAACTCTATAAAACAACAAAGGTTATGAAAATAGCTTGTAATAGATATGCCTAAACATAAAGGACCAACGGACGTATGAATAAAAAGAAGTGCATATAGATCGGAGGATGGTTTAGTGAATCATGATTTTGAATTAGTTTCAAAGTATACGCCTCAAGGAGATCAGCCGGGAGCAATAAAAAAACTAGTATCAGGAATTAAAGAAGGCGAAAAAATTCAGACATTGCTAGGGGCGACTGGGACTGGTAAAACCTTTACAATTAGCAATGTTATTAAAGAAGTAAAGAAGCCAACGTTAATCATTGCTCACAATAAAACACTAGCTGGCCAATTATATAGTGAATTTAAAGAGTTTTTCCCAAATAATGCAGTAGAGTATTTTGTCAGCTATTATGATTACTATCAACCAGAAGCATATGTCCCGCAAACGGATACGTTTATCGAAAAGGATGCCAGCATCAATGATGAAATTGATAAGCTTCGCCATTCTGCAACATCTTCCTTGTTTGAAAGAGATGACGTTATTATTATTGCCAGTGTTTCTTGTATTTACGGTTTAGGTTCTCCAGAGGAATATCGAGAAATGGTTGTTTCCTTAAGGACTGGTATGGAATTAGAAAGAAATCAACTGCTTCGTAAACTAGTTGATATCCAATATGATCGAAATGATATCGATTTTAAACGGGGGACTTTCCGTGTTCGTGGAGATGTTGTTGAAATTTTCCCCGCTTCTCGTGATGAACATTGTATTAGAGTAGAATTTTTTGGAGATGAAATTGATCGGATTCGTGAAGTAGATGCATTAACTGGCGAAATATTAGGAGAACGGAATCATATTGCCATCTTTCCTGCTTCTCACTTCGTAACAAGAGAAGAGAAAATGAAAGTGGCGATTGAGAACATTGAAAAGGAATTAGAAGAACAATTAGAAAAACTAAGGGAAAATAATAAATTATTAGAGGCACAACGTTTGGAACAGCGCTCTCGCTATGATCTTGAGATGATGAGAGAGATGGGGTTCTGTTCGGGAATAGAAAACTATTCAAGACATTTAACATTAAGACCTCCTGGCTCAACACCTTACACTTTATTGGATTATTTTCCAAAAGATTTTCTTCTTGTCATTGACGAATCCCATGTTACACTTCCGCAAATTAGAGGAATGTATAATGGGGACCAGGCAAGGAAAAGTGTGCTAGTAGAGCATGGCTTTCGCTTGCCATCTGCACTTGATAATCGCCCGTTAACCTTTGGAGAATTTGAACAGCATATAAATCAAATGATCTGTGTTTCTGCAACGCCTGGTCCGTATGAAATGGAGCATACGCCGGTAATGATCGAACAAATCATTCGGCCAACTGGATTACTTGATCCAACTATTGACGTTCGTCCAATTGAAGGACAGATTGATGATCTAATTGCTGAGATTCATGAAAGAATTAAGCGGAATGAGCGGGTGCTGGTAACGACGCTTACGAAAAAAATGTCAGAGGATTTAACGGATTATCTGAAAGAAATCGGCATTAAAGTACAATATTTACATTCTGAGGTGAAAACGTTAGAACGGATTGAAATCATTCGAGAATTACGTCTCGGCAAATATGATGTTCTCGTAGGGATTAACTTATTACGGGAAGGATTGGATATTCCAGAAGTATCATTAGTCACTATTTTAGATGCTGATAAGGAAGGGTTCCTTCGTTCGGAACGATCTTTAATTCAAACAATCGGACGTGCAGCAAGAAATTCGAATGGGCATGTTATTATGTATGCAGATAAGATGACGCATTCAATGGAAGTAGCAATAAGTGAAACGAAAAGACGGAGAGAAATCCAAGAGAAATATAACGAAGAACATGGTATTACTCCGCAAACGATTCAAAAAGGTATTCGAGATTCCATTCGTGCTACGCAAGCAGCAGAAGAACCAGAAGAATATGCAACTTCTGTTAAACTTGATAAATTGACGAAAAAGGAAAAAGAGGCAATGATTGCCCAAATGGAGAACGAAATGAAGGAAGCAGCAAAAGCTCTGAATTTCGAAAGAGCTGCAGAGCTTCGCGATTTATTGCTTGAATTAAAGGCGGAGGGGTGAGCAAAAAATGGCAATGGATAAACTTATTGTAAAAGGTGCAAGAGCAAATAATTTAAAAAATATTGATATAACTATTCCAAGAGATCAATTAGTAGTCATAACTGGTTTATCTGGTTCCGGGAAATCTTCTCTCGCTTTTGATACCATTTATGCAGAAGGACAAAGAAGATATGTTGAATCTTTATCCGCATACGCGCGACAGTTTTTAGGGCAAATGGATAAGCCAGATGTAGATTCGATTGAAGGACTGTCCCCTGCTATTTCCATCGACCAGAAAACAACTAGCCGAAATCCACGCTCTACAGTTGGAACAGTAACTGAAATCTATGATTACTTAAGACTATTATTTGCAAGAGTAGGAAGACCAACTTGCCCAGAGCATGGAATTGAAATATCTTCCCAGACAATTGAACAGATGGTTGATCGCATTCTAGAATATCCTGAAAGAACTAGACTTCAAGTGCTCGCTCCGGTTGTATCAGGGAGGAAGGGATCCCATGTAAAAGTGCTGGAAAATGTGAAAAAGCAGGGATATGTTCGATTACGAATCGATGGAGAAATGTTTGAAATTGGTGATGATATTTCCTTAGATAAAAATAAGAAACATAATATAGAAGTAGTAATTGATCGCCTTGTAGTGAAAGAAGGGATTGCTGCAAGACTGGCAGATTCCCTTGAATCCGCATTACAATTTGGGAATGGAAAAGTGATTATCGATGTAATTGGGGAGGAAGAATTGCTTTTTAGCGAGCATCATGCTTGTCCGATTTGCGGATTCTCTATTGGGGAATTAGAGCCAAGACTGTTTTCCTTCAATAGTCCATTTGGAGCTTGTCCTGATTGTGATGGTCTCGGAAATAAACTAGTAGTAGATGTTGATTTAGTCATTCCTAATTGGGATTTGACTCTAAAAGATAATGCGATTGCTCCATGGGAATCTATTAGTTCTCAATACTATCCTCAGCTCCTTGAAAGTGTATGCAACCATTATGGCATTGATATGAACATACCCGTAAAGGATATTCCTAAAAATCTAATGGATAAGATTCTTTATGGATCAGGCAAAGAATATATTCACTTTCGATATGAAAATGACTTTGGCCAAGTTAGAGAAAATGATATTCAGTTTGAAGGTGTTATAAGAAATATCGAAAGAAGATTTAAGGAAACAAGCTCTGATTATATTCGAGAGCAAATGCAAAAATACATGGCTGAACAGCCTTGTCGTACATGTAAAGGCTATCGGTTAAAGAAAGAAGCATTAGCAGTATTAATTAATGGCCAGCATATAGGAAAAATCACGGAAAAATCAGTTGTTGAGTGCTATCAATTTATGGAGCAGGTTGATTTAACTGAAAAGGAAAAACAAATTGCGAACTTGATTCTTAGGGAAATAAAAGAGAGAGTCGGATTTTTAATAAATGTTGGTTTAGATTATCTGACTTTAAGTAGATCAGCGGGAACTCTATCTGGAGGCGAAGCGCAAAGAATTCGTTTGGCAACACAAATTGGATCAAGACTTACAGGCGTACTTTACATCTTAGATGAACCTTCTATCGGTCTTCATCAAAGAGACAATGATAAATTAATTGATACATTAAGACAAATGAGAGACATCGGAAATACATTGATTGTTGTAGAGCATGATGAAGATACAATGATGGCAGCAGATTATTTAATCGATGTTGGTCCTGGTGCGGGCGTACATGGAGGAGAAATTATTTCTGTCGGAACACCAGATGAAGTAATGAAGGATCCTCAATCGATAACAGGTCAATATTTATCAGGAAAAAAATTCATCCCACTTCCATTAGAGAGAAAACAAAGTGATGGTAGGTTTATTGAAATAACTGGGGCGAAAGAAAATAATTTAAAAAATGTAAATGTAAAAATCCCCCTTGGAATGTTTATCGCCGTCACAGGTGTTTCAGGGTCTGGAAAAAGTACGTTAATTAACGAGATTCTTCATAAAGGCTTAGCACAAAAGCTGAATCGCGCAAAAGCAAAGCCAGGCCAGCATAAAGAAATTAAAGGAATCGACCAGTTAGAAAAAGTTATTGATATTGATCAGTCTCCAATTGGACGAACTCCAAGATCAAATCCTGCGACTTACACCGGAGTGTTTGATGATATTCGGGATGTTTTTGCGACGACTAATGAAGCTAAAGTACGTGGATATAAAAAAGGACGCTTTAGTTTTAATGTAAAGGGCGGAAGATGTGAGGCTTGTCGTGGAGATGGAATCATAAAAATTGAAATGCATTTCCTTCCAGATGTGTATGTTCCATGTGAAGTATGTCATGGAAAACGATACAATAGAGAAACATTGGAAGTAAAATATAAAGGGAAAAACATTTCAGATGTCTTGGGTATGACAGTAGAAGATGGAGTAGCTTTCTTTGAAAATATCCCTAAGATTCATCGTAAGCTTCAAACAATTGTTGATGTTGGTTTAGGTTATATTAAACTCGGACAACCAGCAACTACTTTATCAGGTGGGGAAGCGCAAAGGGTCAAATTAGCATCTGAATTACACCGCCGTTCTACTGGCAAGTCCTTTTATATTTTAGATGAGCCGACGACAGGCTTACATGTTGATGATATTTCAAGATTATTGATCGTGCTTCAAAGATTAGTCGAAAATGGCGATACAGTACTCGTTATTGAACATAATCTGGATGTAATAAAGACTGCAGATTATATTATCGACTTAGGTCCAGAAGGCGGAGATAAAGGTGGTACTATTTTAGGAACAGGTACGCCAGAAGACATTGCAGACCTTAAAGGATCCTATACGGGGAAATATTTAAAGCCAATCTTGGAGAGAGATCGACTAAGAATGAAGAATCATATAGAAGAAGCAGAAAAGATTGCTACAACTTAATATAGGATAAAGGGATGGGGACAGTAGAAGAGTCGATTAGTTTATAGCAAAGCAGACTTCCTATAAAATGGCCCTGTCCCTTTTTTATTTCTTCCACAGAATTCTTCTGAAATGAAAAATAATGACATAAAATAAAAAAGATTATTAGCTTTAAGTAAATAGATAAATAAAAGGATTGAAACTTTTCGGAGGGATAATTCGTATTAGAATGAAGAGATGATAATTTTGAATGCTAATGGTTGATATCCAGAATTAATTAGAGTAGACATCAACGGACTCTATTGCAAAAAAATGAAATTATTATGCAAACAGCATTTTTATCACAATTTTAATTGTAATTTCCATCATTAATCTTAAATAATATCTTAAAAATACAGCCAATCATTTCATAATTCACAGAGTATCATTAAAAACCGTTTTGTAGTTTATGGCTAAGCATTAGCAAATTATTTTTAAATGTTGAAAACAGAATAAAACAGTTTAGTTAATTTTGAGGAGGATTTAAAGTGGCTGACGAGAAAAAACGAATTTTAGAGTTAGTTGAAAGTGGAAAATTGACAGTGGATGAAGCATTAAAGCTAATGGAAAAGGTTGATGAAGTAAGTGAGAAGAAATCCTTAAATGAAGAAGAAAAGAAGATATTAGAAGATTTTCATGAAGAAGCAAAGTTCCATGAAAAAAAGAAAGAAACAAATTCAAATTATGGATTTAACTTTCAAGCAGCAAAAGATAAACTTTTTGATTTTGTTGATACAACGATAAAGAAGGTAAAAGAAGTAGACCTTGATTTGAACTTTGGTCATTTTGAAGAAGTTTCTCACATATTTCAGTACAATAATATTTCACCAAAGAAACTGGATATTGATATTCCTAATGGAGAAGTTGAGCTCATTCCATGGGATCAAGAAGAAGTTAGTATTGAGTGTAAAGCAAAGGTATATAGAGTTAATTCTTTGGAAGAAGCAAAAAAGGTGTTTTTAAAGGAAATACAAGTGATTGTAGATGATGAACAATTAGTAGTCAAAACAAATCATAAATGGATGAAGGTAAAAACTCAAGTTTATGTTCCTAAAAAGTCCTATGAATCAACCATCATTCGCTTATTTAATGGACCGATTACAACATTTGATATAAAGGCGGAAAAATTGTATGCTAAAACGGCTAATGGTAAAATAACGCTAAATGCAGGTGAAAATACAAAAGTAGAAGCAGATGCAGCGAATGGCAGTATAAAAGTTGATAAAGGAAACATCCAGAAACTTGATGCAGAAACGATTAATGGTTCGATTGCAGTGGATGGGTACTTTAATAAAGTGGATTTACAATCCTTTAATGGAAGTATTTCATGTACAAATCATGCCGAAAATTGTGAAGTTTTAGAGTTCCAAGGGACTACAGGGAGTATTGAGGTAAGCTTGCCAGAAGCATTAGCCGTTAGTGGTGTATTAAAAACGAATTTTGGCGGCTTTAATGTAGAGTTAGAGGGTATTCAAATAATTGAAGAGAAAAGTGAAGTACTTCAAAAAACGTTACAATTTAAATCAATACAATCAAGTGATCATCATACAAAAATGGAAGCAAACACAAAAACTGGATCGATAAAGGTTAAAAAAATTGAAAAAGCAGGCAATTAATTTTATAGGAAAAACCGATAATTAATTAATCGATAGTTGGTATGGAGAATAAATGAATGTGCGAATGCTAATTATATCACTTATCGTATTTTTACCACTCTTAACGGCCAGTACCATTACCTCCTATCGACTGAGAAGAATTCATGGGAGAAAGGCGGGAAATCAACTGTCCGTAAAGGTCCGATTGGTTCAACTAACCATCAGTGGGGAAGTTTCTTTATCGGTTTTTACTATGCAGAATGAGGAGCAATAAGAATGAGATGGATAATAGGAATATTAATTAATGCTATCTTCTTTGTGGCATTAGCCGGTTTATTTCAGGATTACTTTTATTTATCAGGAATCGGTGCTGCAATTGGTGCTAGTGCCGTTTTATCTCTGCTAAATATTATTGTAAAACCAATTTTAATATTATTGACATTACCTGTGACAATATTATCGCTAGGACTATTTTTATTTGTCATTAATGCGATCACACTGTCATTAACAGACAGATTGATGGGGAGCAGTTTTGAAATATCAAGTTTTAGTATGTGCTTACTTTTTAGCATTTTCCTATCGATTTGTAATATAATTGTTCAAAATACTGTCCTTCGTGGAGAAAAAAGGTAAACGCTGCTAAGTAAAGGGGGAAAACTATTTTCCTGCTTTATTGGCAGTTTTTTTATGTTCCAAATTAATGAATGGGAAGTAGATTTAATCTGCAGATATTAGCACATTCATTATGAAAACAGCCATAATAATGGACATTATTGGCTTCATAATAGCATAACTGCTACCGATTTCCACTAACAGTATGTAAACGAGGACCTATAAGTAGTCTTGTTTTCCTAATATTTTGATTGAATTCTGGCATATATTTATCTTTTAATGCTAAAATAAAGTGAATATGGAATTCTAAATAATGACTAAAATTAAACAGTTTTGTTCTGTTTATAAAACGAACAGCAAAGACCTTTAAAGGAGGAGCTTCATGGCGGCAAAAGTATTAATAAAAGATGTTATTGAAGAGTTTGATTTAGAAATTGTAAGTGGAGAAGAAGGAATTAATCGACCGATTACGGTTAGTGATATATCAAGACCTGGTTTAGAAATGGCAGGCTACTTTAACTACTATCCAGCTGAGCGTGTTCAGTTGCTAGGAAAGACAGAGCTTACATTTGCTCAACGTTTAAGTGATGAAGATCGAGCAAATCGATTAACAAAATTATGTAGTGATACAACTCCAGGTATTATCATCACTCGTAATATGGAAGTGCCACCACAGTTAATAGAGGCATCTGAAGAGCTGGCTGTACCAGTATTGCGGTCCAAGCATAAAACATCACTTTTTTCTAGTAGACTTACAAATTTCCTGGAAAGAAAACTTGCACCTACTACAGCGGTTCATGGTGTCCTCGTTGACATCTATGGCGTAGGGGTTTTAATTACGGGGAAAAGTGGTGTTGGTAAAAGTGAAACAGCACTTGAGCTTGTTAAGCGTGGTCATCGATTAGTTGCTGATGATTGTGTGGAGATTAGGCAAGAAGATGAGAATTTAATTGTTGGAAGTTCACCAGAGCTAATTGAGCATCTATTGGAAATTCGCGGATTAGGAATTATAAATGTCATGACTTTATTTGGAGCTGGTGCTGTACGCACACATAAGAAAATCTCCTTGGTTATGTCATTGGAATTATGGGAGCAGAACAAGCAATATGACCGTTTAGGGCTAGACGAAGAAAAAATGAAAATAATTGATACGGAAGTAACAAAGCTTACGATTCCAGTCCGTCCAGGTCGAAACTTAGCTGTCATTATTGAAGTAGCAGCAATGAATTTCCGATTAAAACGAATGGGTGTAAATGCAGCAGAACAGTTTACCAATAAATTGAATAATGTTATTTCTGACGAAAAAAATTAAAGAAATGTAACTAAAGGAATGAATGGTAAAGTGAAAATACACTTTTTTCTCAAGCCTTTAAAAGAAACACATGGGAAATAGGAGGAAATCTGATGGAAGATATACAACCAATCGATCCAATTGCCTTTTCATTAGGACCAATTGATGTCAGATGGTATGGACTTATTATCGGTTCTGGATTAATTCTTGCTCTTATTATTGCAATGAGAGAAGGAAATAGAAGAGGACTAGGAAAGGATGACTTTCCAGATTTAATGTTATGGGCTATTCCAATCTCTATTATATGTGCGAGAATTTATTATGTCATCTTTGAATGGAGCTATTATAAAGATCACCTTGGTGATATTCCAAAAATTTGGAATGGAGGTATCGCTATTCATGGTGCCTTAATTGGAGCTGTTGTCACTACCTATATTTTTACAAAGAAAAAGGGAATTCCTTTCTGGAAAATAATTGATATAGCAGCGCCAAGTCTTATCCTTGGACAAGCAATTGGCCGTTGGGGCAACTTTATGAATCAAGAAGCACATGGTGGGGAAGTAACACGTTCCTTCTTAGAAGGACTTCATTTGCCGACCTTTATTATTGATCAGATGTATATTAACGGAACTTACTACCATCCTACTTTTTTATATGAATCATTATGGAATATAATTGGATTCGTGATTTTACTAGCTTTACGTAAAGTTAATTTACGAAGAGGAGAAATATTCTTATCCTATGTCATTTGGTATTCGATTGGAAGATTCTTTATAGAAGGCATGAGAACAGATAGCCTAATGATTGGCGATTTACGAATGGCTCAATTAATTTCTTTAGCTTTAATTGTATTATCAGTTGTCACCATTATTTATAGAAGAAAAGCTGGATTTGCAAGTGAGCGTTATTTAGATACAAATGGTTAATGATAGAAAGGGATGTTCAGGTTGACTGGAAAAATTAATACTGCATTATTTGATTTAGATGGAACACTTATTAATACAAATGAATTAATAATTTCCTCTTATTTACATACATTAAATCATTATTACCCAGGAAAATATGGCAGAGAAGATGTAATTCCATTTATGGGTCCACCGTTATTAGAAACATTTGAATCCATTGATAAATTACGTGCACAGGAAATGATGACAATGTATCGTGCCTATAATATCGAGAATCATGATAATATTGTTACGATATTTGATGGAGTATATGAGACCATTAAAGAATTAAAGGAAAGAGGCTTTAAACTTGCGATTGTATCAACAAAGCTTTCTGATGTGGTAGAAATGGGCTTGAAATTAACAAAATTAGATGCGTTTTTTGACGTAGTAGTTGCATTGGACCATGTAAAAAAGGCAAAGCCAGATCCGGAGCCAGTTCTTCTTGCTCTCGAGAAATTGAAGGCATCACCAGCTGAAGCAATAATGGTTGGAGATAATAAACATGATATATTGTCAGGAAAAAATGCAGGTACCTTAACTGCTGGGGTTGCTTGGACATTAAAAGGAAAGGCATTCTTGCAGGAATATCATCCTGACTATATTTTTGATAATATGAAGGATATCCTTTCTATTCCAGAAGTTCAAACATCATGAGAAAGACAACAAGATATCCAGTTAGCGGACCGAATTCTTTATGGCATGTATATAAGACTGTGCCTTTTTTAAAGGTAATTAAGAATTTTATGGTTATCCAAACAGCAAGATATATGCCTTTTTTGAAAGTAAAGAACTGGATGTACCGTAAGCTTTTGAAAATGAAGGTGGGAGAACATACTTCCTTTGCTTTGATGGTAATGCTTGATATTATGTTTCCTGAAAAAATCAAGGTTGGCAAGAATAGTGTGATAGGATATAACACAACCATTCTTGCCCATGAATATTTAATTGAGGAATACAGACTAGGGAAGGTTGAAATTGGTGATGAAGTAATGATTGGTGCCAATTCAACGATTCTTCCTGGCGTGAAAATTGGAGATCATGCAATTGTTTCAGCAGGTACACTTGTCCATAAGGATGTTCCTGCAGGAAGCTTTGTTGGTGGAAATCCAATGCAAGTTATTTATACAGCAGAACAAATGGAAGAGCGCAGAAAAAACGAACCTTCTTATGTACTAGATGAATAAATAGAAGATAGCCTATCTGTCCGTTATTCCAAGATTGATAATCTTTGGAGTAACGAATAGATAGGTTTTTTAAAAAATGTCAGAATTAATAAAAAATAGAAAGATTAAGCGAATTTTCTTTTAAATGCAACTTTTCCCTTGACCTAAGATACGACGAAGAGTACACTAAAAACAACTCTTTAATTTGGTAGTATATTAGCGAACTAAAGCATTCGGAATTTTAAAACATGAGGTGTAGTGATGAGTAGCTTATTTATGTTTGAAAAGCCATTAGGCATGAGAGATACATTACCAGCCATATATGAAAGAAAATATAAAGTAAAACAATCGATGGACACAGAGATTAAGAAATGGGGATACCAATTTATTGAAACCCCAACATTGGAATATTATGAAACAGTCGGAACGGCGTCTGCCATTTTAGATCAGCAACTTTTTAAATTATTAGATCAGCAAGGACATACACTAGTCCTTCGTCCAGATATGACAGCCCCAATAGCGAGGGTAGCAGCTTCTAAACTTCTAACAGAAGAATTGCCATTGCGACTTGCCTATAATGCCTCTGTTTTTCGAGCACAGCAGCGAGAGGGTGGGAGACCAGCTGAATTTGAGCAAATCGGGGTTGAATATATCGGTGATAAAACAATTAGTGCCGATGGGGAAGGGATTTCTTTACTCGTTTCTACTCTTCAACAAGCAGGTGTGAAGGAGTATCAAGTTTCAGTAGGACATATTGGCTTTGTGCAGTCCTTCTTTCAACAAATCCTGGGAACGAAAGAAAGAGCAGAGAGTCTAACGAAATATTTGTATGAAAAAAATTATGTGGGGTATCGCCAGCATGTGGACAAGCTTTCTTTATCAAGCATTGATAAGCAGCGATTAAATGATTTCTTGCAGCTTAGAGGCGGAGAAGAAGTGATTGAGCTTGCTTATCAATTGATTGAAGGCGGTCAAGGGGCGAAAGCAATTGACGACTTAAAGCAGCTTTGGGAAATCCTTGTTGATTATGAAGTGGCAGATAGAGTGACATTTGATTTATCCCTTGTTAGTCATATGAGCTACTATACTGGGATTGTGTATGAAGTATATGCTGAGGGTGTAGGTTTTCATATCGGCAGTGGTGGCCGCTATGATTTATTATTAGAGAAATTCGGAAAAAGAACGGGAGCAACTGGTTTTGCTATTCGAGTTGACCGATTATTAGAAGCACTTGGGAAAGTGGAAAAAACAGCAACAATAGAGTGTATTTTATTTAGTAATGAGCGCAGAAAAGAAGCTTTCCAATTGGCTCAGGAGAAGAGGAAAGCAGGAATCCATGTCATTACGCAAGATATTAATGGGGTAAAAGATGTAGATGCTTGTACGAAGCAATACAGTGAAATTACGCTATTAGTTGGGAAAAAAGGAATGGAGGTTGTCAAATGAACGATATGCTAACTATCGCCATGCCAAAGGGAAGGATATTCGAAGAGGCGGCTGACTTATTAAGAGATGCAGGCTTTCGTTTACCTGCTGAATTTGATGACTCCCGGAAATTAATCATTGATGTAGAAGAAGAAAACTTCCGCTTTATCTTGGCAAAACCAATGGATGTACCAACTTATGTGGAGCATGGCGTAGCCGATTTAGGGATTGCTGGGAAAGATGTCATGCTGGAAGAAGAAAGAGATGTATATGAACTGCTAGACCTACATATTAGTGCCTGCTATTTGGCAGTGGCGGGTCTTCCAAATACAGAGCTTAATGAAATCGCGCCAAGGATTGCGACAAAGTATCCGAATGTAGCAGCTGCTTATTTTCGGGAGCAAGGGTCTCAAGTAGAAATCATTAAGCTGAATGGTTCGATTGAGCTTGCGCCTATTATTGGGTTGACGGACCGAATTGTTGATATTGTTTCAACAGGAAAAACATTGGTAGAAAATGGACTAGTAGAATACGAAAGAATAGTAGATATTACTTCAAGATTAATTGTAAATCCTGCAAGCTATCGATTGAAGGATTTACGAATTGGTGAATTAGTTGCAAGGCTTCAACAAGTCGTAAATACGAAGCTATTATCGAAATAAAGGGAAAGGGGATTTCGAGATGAGGATTGTGAAAGATATAGAGAATATTAGCTTAAAACGTTCTGTTGATGCTGGAACAGTAGAGCAGAGAAAAGCCGTTATCGACATAATGGAAAACGTAAAAAGAAATGGTGATCAAGCATTAATCGAATATACAAAAAAATGGGATGGAGCAAATCTATCAAGTCTTCTTGTAAGGGAAGAAGAGATTGCGGTTGCCTACGATAATGTTGAAAAGGATATGATTTCTATTATCAAGGAGGCAGCTGCAAACATTAAAGATTACCATCAAAAGCAGCTAAAAACTTCATGGAGTTTCACACAAGAAAATGGATCAATCCTTGGTCAAAGAATTCTGCCTTTAGATTCAGTTGGTGTATATGTGCCAGGCGGAACGGCAGCCTATCCTTCATCTGTATTAATGAATGTAATTCCAGCAATTGTTGCAGGAGTGAATCGGATTGTAATGGTATCTCCACCAAGTGAAAACGGAACACTTCCTCCTGCAGTACTAGTAGCAGCAGATATTGCAGGAGTTAAGGAAATTTATAAAGTGGGAGGAGCACAGGGGATTGCTGCTTTAGCCTATGGAACAGAATCGATTGAAAAGGTCGATAAAATTGTTGGTCCTGGGAATATCTTTGTAGCCCTTGCAAAACGAGAAGTTTTTGGAGATGTTGCCATTGATATGATTGCTGGTCCAAGTGAAATTGCGATAATAGCAGATGAAACGGCCAGAGCAAAAGAAATAGCAGCAGATTTATTATCACAGGCAGAGCATGATGAAAGAGCTTCATCTGTTCTTGTGACTACTTCTCCAAAATTAGCAGAAGAGGTTTCGAAAGAAGTAGAAATACAGTTAAGTGATTTGCCGCGAAAAGAAATAGCGAAAAAATCAATAGATCAATATGGATTTATTGTCGTTGTAAACACACTGGAAGAAGCTGTGACAATCATTAATACAATTGCCCCAGAACATTTAGAAATAATCACAGAAAATCCGTCTGATATTCTGGAAAAGATTCGCCATGCAGGTTCCATCTTTCTTGGAAGATATAGTTCAGAACCAGTCGGCGATTACTTTGCAGGAACGAACCATGTATTGCCGACAAATGGTACAGCAAGATTCTCTAATCCATTAAATGTAGATGATTTTCAAAAAAAATCTAGTGTTATCCAATACAGTGAAGCAGCATTTCGCGAAAATGCCCCAAAAATAGCTAAATTTGCACGATTAGAAGGGTTAGAAGCCCATGCAAGAGCAATAGAAGCCCGCGATAAGTAAATAATTAGTATCGATAGTTTTGACAAAGAATGACGATAGTGACCTTAGCAGCAAAGATAAAGTGGAGGTACGGTCATTCGGCTATGGGATTAGCGATAATGGGAAGACTCTAAGGGGCAAGCGAACTGCCGCCAAATAGAAAGATATCTTTCAAGGTTACTATACAAAAAGGAGGAAGGAATATGGGAAGAACCGCTGCAATCAATAGAAAAACAGGAGAAACAAACATTCAGTTATCTTTAAATATAGACGGAGAAGGAGTTTCTGAAATCGATACAGGCGTACCATTTATGAATCACATGCTAGATTTATTTACAAAACACGGTCAATTTAATTTGACGGTACAAGCAAATGGCGATATTGAAGTAGATGATCACCATACTACAGAAGATATTGGAATATGTCTTGGAATGGCGCTGAAGGATGCTCTTGGTGATAAAAAGGGCATAAAACGATATGGAAATAGCTTTGTACCAATGGATGATACGTTAGCGCAAGTAGTAATAGATTTAAGTAATAGACCGCATCTAGAATTTCGTGCTGAATTTCCAAGTGATAAAGTTGGGACGTTTGATACCGAACTTGTCCATGAATTTCTATGGAAATTTGCATTAGAAGCTAGAATGAATCTTCATGTTATTTTACATTACGGACACAATACTCATCATATGATTGAAGCGATTTTTAAAGCGATGGCTCGTGCACTAGATGAAGCTACGACAATTGACCCTAGAATCAAGGGGATTCCTTCGACGAAAGGGATGCTGTAAATGATCGGGATTATTGATTATGGAATGGGAAATTTGTTCAGTGTGAGTAAAGCACTGGAACGATTAAATGCTCCTTATTTTATTTCAGAGGACAAAGAAGCTTTGTTAAACGCAGATGCATTAATTCTTCCTGGCGTGGGTGCATTTAAAGATGCGATGGCAAAGCTAAAGGAGACTGGCTTAGCGGAGATGATTGACACATTTGTTGACAGTGGCAAGCCTTTTTTAGGAATATGTCTTGGAATGCAGCTATTGTTTGAGTCGAGTGAGGAGCATGGCTACAGTGAAGGCTTGAAATTATTGCCTGGAAAAGTAGTTCGTTTTCCTGGAATAGCAGAAGATGGTTCAGCATATAAGGTACCTCATATGGGCTGGAACAAGCTTCATTTTAAGAAAGAGTCATCAATAGCACCAAATAGGGACGATGATTTTGTTTATTTTGTGCACTCCTATTATGCAGATACAAAAGACGAAGTAATCATCGCGAGCTGTTCCTATGATAAAGAGGTACCAGCAGTAGTGGGAAGAAACAATGTATATGGCATGCAGTTTCATCCAGAGAAAAGTAGTAAATTGGGTATGCATTTATTAAGCAATTTTGCTAGTTTAATACAGGAAGGATGAACTTACATGACCTTTACCTTATATCCTGCTATTGATATGCGGGGCGGAAAATGTGTCCGTTTGCTTCAAGGGGACTATGATAAAGAAACAATCTATGGTGATTCACCGTTTGATATGGCCAAGAGCTTTGTTGAGCAGGGTGCTAAATGGATACATATGGTTGATTTAGATGGTGCAAAAGATGGCAAAAGAGTAAACGACCAATTTGTTATTGATGCAGCAAAAAAATTAGGTGTGAAAGTGCAAATTGGAGGAGGCATTAGACAAGAGGAAGATATTGTTCACTATTTAGAAAATGGGGTAACGAGAGTAATACTCGGCAGTGTTGCTGTTTCTAATCCAGAATTTGCGATGGAGATGATTCGGAAATATGGAAAGGGAATTGCCATTGGAATCGATGCGAAAAATGGACTTGTAGCGACACATGGATGGCTGTCGACCTCTGAGGTGAAAGCTGTAGAGTTGGGGAAACGATTTGCAGAAGCAGGAGCCGAGACCTTTATTTTTACGGATATTGCAACAGATGGCATGTTGAGTGGCCCAAATATAGAGGCAATTGAAGAAATGGCTTTGGCAACAAAAAAAGAAGTGATTGCATCCGGTGGAGTAAGTAGTATAGAAGATCTTAAGCGGCTGAAAGAGATACACTCTAAGGGTGTTGGCGGTGCGATTATAGGCAAGGCGTTATATGAAGGAAGGTTCACACTAGAAGAAGCTTTGGGGAAAATGTACTAGCGGAAGAAACATTTCGACAAGCTCATTGTGAGAGGGGTTTTAAAATGTTAACAAAGCGAATTATTCCATGTTTGGATGTTAAAGATGGACGGGTTGTAAAAGGAATCCAATTTGTTCAATTAAGAGATGCAGGAGATCCAGTTGAATTAGCGCGCTTTTATGATGAACAAGGAGCAGATGAATTGGTATTTCTCGATATATCTGCTTCACATGAAGGTAGAAAGACAATGGTAGAAGTAGTAATGGAAGTGGCATCCCAGCTTGCTATTCCTTTTACTGTTGGAGGAGGCATTCATTCATTAGAGGATATGAAAAAAATTCTTCGTGCGGGTGCGGATAAGGTATCATTAAATACAGCTGCAGTGCTAAATCCATCTTTGATTGAAGAAGGGGCTAATTTTTTTGGTTCTCAATGTATTGTAGTTGCGATTGATGCAAAATATGATGCAGCACTTGAATCATGGCGGGTATATACACATGGTGGTAGAAATCCAGTTGATAAAGATGTTATTACGTGGGCAAAAGAAGTGGTAGAACTTGGAGCAGGTGAAATCCTATTAACAAGCATGGATTCGGATGGAGAGAAAAATGGCTTTAATCTAGCATTAACAAAAGCAGTGAGTGAGGCTGTTTCTGTTCCTGTTATTGCTTCAGGAGGAGCTGGAAATGCTGCCCATTTTGAAGAAGCGTTTAAAGAGGGAAAAGCTGATGCTGCGCTGGCTGCTTCTATTTTTCACTATAAAGAAACATCTGTTCATGAAGTAAAGGAATATTTGAAGGAAAAGGGAGTGCTTGTCAGATGAATGTAGAGGAATTGAAATTTGATGAAAAAGGATTAATTCCTGCTATTGTACAGGATGCTACTACGAAAGAAGTGTTAACACTTGCTTATATGAATAAAGAATCCTTAGAAAAATCCTTACAAACAGGGGAGACTTGGTTTTATAGCCGTTCTAGACAAGAACTTTGGCATAAAGGGGCAACAAGTGGCAATACACAGCAAATTGTAGAGATTAAATATGATTGCGATCAAGATGCATTAGTAGTATTCACCAATCCAGCTGGTCCTGCTTGCCATAATGGAACAACAAGCTGTTTTATAGAGAGCATTTATCAAAATAAAGAAGCAGTTAAAAAAGTATCTGCAGATTATCAGATTCTGGCTAACTTAGAGAAAGTTATTGAAGAAAGAGATAGAAATCGTCCTGAAGGTACATATACAACGTATTTATTTGAAAAAGGGGTAGATAAGATTCTGAAGAAAGTCGGAGAAGAAGCAGCAGAAGTTATTATTGCTGCGAAAAATCGCGATTCAGAGGAATTGAAATGGGAAGCATCCGATCTTCTTTATCATTTATTCGTCCTATTAAGAGAGCAAAAACTTCCATTTTCTGAAATTTTAAATGTATTGGAAGCACGTCATGAAGAGAAGCAAGGTAAGTAAAGAGATAGAAAAAGAGGCCCATTCGATTAAGAAGAATGAGCCTTTTTACTTTTTGCTTGTACGTGAATGGCTTCATCGAAAAGTTATTCCGACCCCTTTTTCCTACCAACAAATTTCTGCTTTAAATTCATACACTTTTTTTCCAAAATAGGATTGACTCTTCTCCGAAATGAACTTAATATGGTATAATTGTTTAGTTAACAATAACCATTTATTTTAGCATGCTATTTATCTCTTGCTTTATAAGGGAACATATATATATTGGAGGATTTATGAATAAAAACTCAAGTAGAGTACAACCAGTGGGTAAACTTATTACATTTAATCCTATAGGCGAATTTTATTTTAACAAAGGAATTAAAGCATACCATCAAAGAGATTATTATAAATCCCTTAAATATTTGCAAAGAGCACTGGCGTTGGAGCCAGGAGAACCAATGATTGCGTGTCAGCTTGCAGTCGTTTATGCAGATGTTGGAGAATATCAAAAATCAAATGAACTTCTCCATGATATTATTGAAGAATTAGATGAGGGTATGGTTGAGTGTTATTATTTCCTAGCGAATAATTATGCCCATTTAGGATTTTTTAAAGATGCATATTATCATGCAAAACTCTATTTAAGTCTGGATAAAGATGGGGAGTTTGTAGAGGATACGGAAGACCTAATGGAGGTTCTTTCTTTGGAATCCGATGAGCTTGAGGAAGAAGAAGCCTACGAGGAAGAAGATCTTATTACAAGACAGGAGCAGGCAAGAGCATTGCTTGAGTCTGGTAACTTTGCAAAGGCTGTAGAAGTGCTGACGAAAGTGATTCAAGATTATCCAGAGTATTGGTCGGCCTATAATAATTTAGCTTTAGCTCATTTTTATCTTGGTCAATCGGAAAAGGCTAGCGAAATTTTAGAGCATGTATTGACTCAGAATATAGGAAACTTACATGCTTTATGTAATAAGCTAGTATTTGCCTATTATCAAAATAACGATGCTCATGTTGCGGAAATGGCAGCTATTTTAAGAAAAATCAACCCTATTTCTATTGATCATCAATTCAAACTAGGCACTACTTTCGCACTTATTGGCGAGTATGACACGGCGTATTTTTGGTTGAAGAAGATTTATAAACAAGGATTCCAAGGAGACAGTTCTTTTTACTATTGGTTATCGTATTCCGCGTATAACACAGGAAATAAGCAAACGGCAAAAAAAGCATGGAAAAAAGTATTGGAGCAGCAGCCAGAAAAAGAAGGACAAGAACCATGGAATAATTTGGATTATAAGGTTAGTGGATTTGAGGAGCATCTTAGCTCTATTCTGAAAAGATTTGACAGCAATCATGTAGAGGAACGATTGTTTGCGACATTCTTAACTTCTGTATCTAGTCAAAAGGAAAAAATTCTTTCTTCATCTGCTATGCAGTTAAAGAATTGTTCAACGAAATTAGAACAAGATTATTTCGCCTTTGTGAAGACTGGTACTGAAATAGAGGATCCGTTCCTATATGTTGCACATCATACAGCAGAGCAAATTTATACGAACTATCATCCAATTGGAACAGAAGAAACTAGCTTATATCTACTATGGTTTTCAGCAATCATGGAAATGCAAACAGCCGGTACTTTATATAAAAATTGCATTGCCAGTGCAGCAGCTATCGATTATTTATGGAATCAAACTCGTGAGACAAAAAAGACCCAGCAAGAAATTGCCGATCAGTATGGACTCTCTACTTCAACATTACAGAAATATATAAAGTCACTGAAGGATTATATGCAACCTATCTATAGTTAATATCTATCATTTAGGATGTTTTATGCGTTTAATGAAAAATAATTCCTTATAGAAGCAGTTTAATTCGGATAGAATTTAGCTGCTTCTTTTTTTAGGTTGCTTTAGGGATGTATTTTAATAGCAGTTGAAATGAATTAAATGATTAAATAGATGATAAAAAGAGTTATAATTAATCTAATAATAGGGTGAATGATATTTATTTTTCTATAAAGGTAAAAGCCATTTGCGATGGCAAGAATGCTAATGAAGACGATCATGTTTACCAAGTTTTAACTAATCAATTAGACGAACTTTTGAAGGAAGAAGAAGAATTACGGGAGCGGAGACTAATTTTAGAAAATGAGGTCAAGAAACTAAAGGATTTGATATAAATCTTTTAGAAATTACATAATAAAGAGTGGGAAAAATAGGGGGACTACATAAATTCCAATAAATTCTATCCTAGATTGCTATCCGTAAATGAATATACAGCTATTTTTGAAAATTTTTCGAGTTTGAGCAGATTTTTGGACGGATAGGGGATTGGTTTTATAGGATAGTAATAGATAATCATACTTATAATAAGAAATAGAAATTAATTTAAAGATTGATTCTTTTATCTAAGCGTTTATTTAGTATAATAAATGCGTTAGTTAATGGGAAAAGGAGTTTTTGAAAATGACAGAAGAAAAAATTTATGATGTTATTATTATTGGGGCAGGACCAGCTGGAATGACAGCTGCTGTTTATACTTCTCGTGCCAATCTTTCTACATTAATGATAGAAAGAGGAATACCTGGTGGACAGATGGCGAATACAGAAGAAGTGGAAAACTTTCCTGGATTTGAAAGTATCTTAGGCCCAGACCTATCCAATAAAATGTTTAATCATGCAAAGAAATTCGGTGCTGAATATGCTTATGGTGATATTAAAGAAATAGTGGATGGAAAAGAATACAAAACAGTGAAAGCTGGTTCAAAAGAATTTAAAGCAAGATCTATTATTATTTCTACAGGTGCAGAATATAAAAAGGTTGGCGTACCAGGTGAAAAAGAATTAGGAGGTCGCGGTGTCTCTTACTGTGCTGTATGTGATGGTGCGTTCTTTAAGAATAAGCGTCTATTTGTTATCGGCGGAGGAGATTCAGCAGTTGAAGAAGGTGTATACTTGACTCGTTTTGCATCACAGGTGACGATTGTACACAGACGCGATGAATTAAGAGCACAGAAAATTCTTCAAAAAAGAGCGTTTGATAATGAAAAGGTTGACTTTATTTGGAATCATACGATTAAAGCAATTAATGAAAAGGATGGGAAAGTGGGCAGTGTGACACTTGTTTCCACTGTAGATCAAACAGAGCAAGAGCTAGAGGCTGACGGCGTGTTTATTTACATTGGCATGGTTCCATTATCTAAACCATTTGAAAGCTTAGGAATTACCAATGAAAATGGTTATATTGAAACAGACGATCAAATGGAAACGAAAGTACCAGGTATATTTGCGGCTGGTGACATTCGTGAAAAGACACTTCGCCAAATTGTTACTGCAACTGGTGACGGAAGTATCGCTGCCCAAAGCGCTCAGCACTATGTGGAAGAGTTAGCAGAATCATTAAAACAACAAGCATAACTACTTCTTAAAAGTGTCATTCCGTTTTAATTGGAATGTAACAGTAGTGAAACATATTTGGGGTATCATATAAGTAGAAATTGACCCCCTTTTAAGATATATTTTTTTAGCATAGGCTTATACAGCCTATGCCTTTTTTTGCTTGGGCAGATTTTTGGTTTGGCTGATAAATGGTAACTTTCGCGAATAACTTCGAGGTTTTCGCGAATACTTCACTTTCTTTCACGAATAACTCAATAATTTTAGTGAATATCACGTTAAATGATACAAATACTTCTTTTTCATTCAAAAAAATCTTTCGAAGGGTAATAAATTCTTCCTCGATTTTCACCTGTATAAGGTAATTTCATTGAAACAAGAAGCCGATTAGCGGTATCTTTGGATGTAATATGGACAAATTCACGAAATTCCTTACTGGTAATAGAAGGTTTGATTAAGAGGAAATAATCCTCTACTGCTTTTATATGAGCCAGTTTATCAAAATGTGGAACAGGATGGAAAAAACCAGTTACGCATTTTTCTTATCATCGCAAATGCTTTACAGTGAGGGCATTGAACACCTGTTATAATGTCTTTTTTGTTTATTCGGTATTTTTCCAATATATTAGTGTTTTCCGAGGTATGATGCTTGCGAAGAAATTTGGAGATTTTGAGTAGGCTTTTTTCATCTATAACATTTACTTTATATTTTCTTTGTAACTAATCCCATTTATCAAGAAAACTATGGCTGTGAAGAACATGATTTTTTATGGAGGGATTTCCTTTTATGATTGTAGAGGGTTTAGAAATAATAACGAGGGGTTCAATGGGGGGAATGGTAAAGTGGTGTTTTTGTAAGAAATGCTCTAATTGTCGCTTTAATCTATTTACTTGGGAGATAGGATCTAAGTATCCCCCTTCTTGATTATTTCTAATTCGAGTAAACTGGTTTAAGGTTGTATCAAAAATTAATGTGCCTAAGTAGTTTTTACAGTCAATAATGACAAAAAAGAAACGAGTCAGCAGGAGATAGTCTATTTGAAAATAAGATTTACCATTATATAAACGAAGATTATGAATAATAAAGCATTCTTTATCTGGTATAAAATCAAGGTAGTAGGTTAGTTCCTTTTCACCTTTATAGCCTCGTAAATGAATATAGACATCTTTTTTGATGGTCCAATCTTTACCTCCGCGTTGTAAGAGAGCTTCCATTTTTCTTAATTTCAAACTCTTTTTTATAAAATTAATATACAAGAACAATACACATCCTTTTCAAAAGATTATATCATTCATTCTCCGTAATGAATGAAGAATCCTTCCTAATTGGAAAAGGCAATTTATTGTGAGGGCATGACAATAATAGTATAATAAAAGGAATGGATAAAAGAAGTGCCTACATACAGAGAAAATCGGGGTGAATAATTTGCAACGTGTGACGAATTGTTTGTTACTTAAAGATAATAAAGTATTGTTATTACAGAAGCCAAGACGTGGTTGGTGGGTAGCGCCAGGTGGCAAAATGGAGCCAGGAGAATCTGTACGAGATTCCTGTATTCGTGAGTATAGAGAAGAAACAGGTATTTATTTAAGAAATCCGAACATAAAAGGGATTTTTACCTTTATTATTAAGGATGGAGATAAGATTGTGTCGGAGTGGATGATGTTCACCTTTTTCTCTACGAACGCTGATGGTGTCAATGTAGATGAATCAGCTGAAGGGAAAATCGTCTGGCATGATTTAGATAATGTGAAAAACTTGCCAATGGCTGAAGGCGATTATCATATATTAGACTACATGATCCATGGGAATGGAATTATCTATGGGACATTTACTTATACACCTGATTTTGAATTAATTAGTTACCGATTAGATCCAAGCTAAAGATTTATAGGGGGAATAAAAATGAGTGCAAGTGAGCCACAAATCGTAATCATCACAGGAATGTCAGGAGCAGGAAAGACAGTTGTTATCCAAAGCTTTGAGGATTTAGGATTTTTTTGTGTAGATAACCTACCTCCAACTCTTTTGCCAAAGTTTCTTGAACTTATGAAAGAGTCTGAGAATAAGATGAATAAGGTTGCTCTTGGGATGGATTTAAGAGGCAGAGAATTTTTTGATGATTTATTCACTGCCCTAGACGATTTAGCAAATTCCTGGGTTGTACCTAAGATCCTTTTTCTAGATGCTGATGACAGCGCGCTAGTTAGAAGGTATAAGGAGACAAGAAGAGTTCATCCCCTTGCACCGTCTGGACTTCCTTTAGAAGGAATTAAAATGGAAAGAGAAATGTTAGAAGAGTTAAAAGGAAGAGCTCAAATTATTTATAATACATCACAAAGCTCTCCCAGAGAACTACGTGAAAAGATTTTAAAAGAGTTCTCTGTTAATAAACAATCCATCTTTACTGTAAATGTGATGAGTTTTGGATTTAAGCATGGACTTCCTATTGATGCAGATTTAGTATTTGATGTGCGTTTTTTACCAAACCCTCATTACGTGGAGCATATGAGACCGAAAACTGGTTTAGATGTAGAAGTATCTAGTTATGTGTTGAAATGGACAGAGACAGGTCAGTTTCTAGAAAAAGTAATTGATTTGTTAACGTTCATGCTGCCCCAATATAAGAGAGAAGGAAAGTCGCAGCTAGTTATTGCGATTGGCTGCACTGGGGGTCAGCACCGCTCTGTTGCGTTAGCAGAATATATTGGACATCATTTTGAAAAAGAATATAATATTGCTATTGCTCACCGTGATATGGAGAGGAGAAAGGACCAGCAGGCATGAGTGAAAAGGAACAGCCAAGAATAGTAATCATCGGGGGAGGAACAGGCCTTTCTGTACTTTTACGAGGATTGAAAAAATATCCAGTGGATATAACAGCAATCGTAACGGTAGCTGATGACGGAGGAAGCTCTGGAAGATTAAGAGAGGATCTTGATATCCCTGCTCCAGGAGATATTCGCAATGTATTAGCAGCACTATCAGATGTGGAGCCATTAGTGGAGGAAATGTTTCAGCATCGATTCACTAATAGTAAAGATTTAGATGGGCATTCATTAGGTAATTTAATTTTAGCTGCAATGACTTCCATTACTGGTAATTTTACCTATGCGATTCAAGAAATGAGCAAAGTACTTAATGTTCGTGGTAAAGTATTACCTGCAACAAGTCATAGTGTTATCTTAAATGCATTAATGGAAGATGGGACGGTTGTTGTTGGAGAATCGAGTATTCCGGAAGCTGGGAAAAAAATAAAGAGAGTATTTCTAACTCCAGAGGATTCTGCTCCGCTTCCTGAAACCATTCATGCTATCCAGCAAGCAGATCTAATTGTAATTGGCCCTGGAAGCTTATATACGAGTATCTTGCCGAATTTGGTTGTCAAAGAAATTAAGGAAGCCGTTCTAGAAGCGAAAGCGAAAAGAGTATATATATGCAATATAATGACACAAGCTGGAGAAACGTTAGATTATACGGCAAGTGATCATGTGAAGGCATTATATGAACATGTTGAACAACCATTTATCGACACGATTATCGTGAACAAAACGAATATCCCAGCAAGTGTACAACAAAGATATGATGAAGAAAAAGCAAAGCCTGTGGTTTTTGATATAAAACGGCTAGAACGGATGGAGCTAGATGTGATAGCTGGCGATATCATCAAGCTTGATCAAGGTGTTATTCGCCATAATACTGTTGAAATGGCGAAAATTCTTTATTCGATAATTGAATAATGGATTAAATTGCATCTGCTTTTTTCTAAAAAGGGGGGAAGGACATGTCTTTTGCGTCAGAAACAAAAAAAGAATTGACAACAATTGAAGCCAAAAATTGCTGTGGAAAAGCAGAATTATCAGCACTGATACAAATGAACGGGACTCTTTCCTTTTCCAACCAGAGGCTAGTTGTAAATATACAAACAGAGAATGCGGCTATAGCTAGAAGAATCTATACCTTGATAAAACGGTATTTCGATATACCAGTTGAATTACTAGTTCGTAAAAAAATGCGCTTAAAAAAGAACAATGTATATATTGTGCGGATTTCTAATCATGGGAAGGAAGTGCTGGAGGAATTAAGTATTCTGAAAGAAGGCTTTGTGTTTACGCATGAAATCTCCCCAGAGCTAATTAAGAAGAAATGCTGTAAACGGTCTTATTTAAGAGGGGCCTTTTTAGCAGGCGGCTCTGTAAATAACCCAGAAACATCTTCCTATCATCTTGAAATAGCATCCTTATATAAAGAGCATATCATTGCCCTTAGTGATTTAATGAATACTTTTGGGTTAAAAAGTAAGACTCTAGAAAGAAAAAAAGGGTTTATTGCTTATTTAAAAGAAGCGGAAAAAATTACGGAGTTCCTTAATATTATTGGTGCACATGGAGCACTTCTTCGCTTTGAAGACATACGAATTGTTAGAGACATGCGAAATTCTGTTAATCGATTGGTCAATTGTGAAACAGCCAATTTAAATAAAACAATTGGGGCTGCATTAAGACAAGTTGAGAATATCCGTTTTATCGATAAAACGGTTGGTTTGCAAATTCTTCCAGATAAGCTAAGAGAAATTGCAGAGTTGCGAGTTGCGTATCAAGATGTAACCCTAAAAGAATTAGGGGAAATGGTATCTTCTGGAAATATAAGTAAATCTGGAATCAATCATCGTTTAAGAAAAATTGATGAAATTGCAGATGCACTACGTCGTGGAGAAGCAGTTAAATAAAAGAAATGGATAATATATAAAGACAGGGATATATATTATCCATTTTTTTGTGTGTGAAAATATTATCAGAAAAGTTTCTTTAAACTGAATTTTATTCCCCTTGGATAGAGCAAAAAACTTATTTTCCTTGTATAATAGATATATTACTACTTTGTTAAAGGGGAGGAAGTTCGATGGTGGAACAAGAAATAACAGTTGGCCTAAAAGCGGGACTTCAAGCGAGACCTGCTGCTTTATTTGTACAGGAGGCAAGTAATTATTTATCAGAAGTATTTATTGAAAAGGATGGAAGAAAGGTAAATGCAAAAAGCATTATGGGGATAATGGGCCTAGCGATAAATTCTGGAGCGACAATTAAACTTATTGTTGATGGTAGCGACGAGGTGGAAGCGCTTCAGAAATTAAAAGATTTGCTTAAGTGATTATTTGATAAATAAAAACTCTCCTTATATATAAAAAGGCTGTTCCCTACCTAGGAACAGCCTTTTTATTAAGTTTATTTGGTTAGTGTGTGAATTAGTTATTTTTTTTGTCTTCTAGAGAATTACGGCTGATAACATGGTCAACTAAACCATATTCTTTTGCTCTATCAGCAGTCATAAAGTTGTCGCGTTCTGTATCTCTTGCGATAATATCAATAGGTTGACCAGTACGCTCAGATAAAATACCGTTTAATTTATCGCGTAAGAATAAAATACGTTTAGCAGCAATTTCAATTTCCGTTGCTTGACCTTGAGCTCCACCAAGTGGTTGGTGAATCATTACTTCACTGTTTGGAAGAGCATAACGCTTCCCTTTTGCACCAGCAGCAAGTAAGAAGGCACCCATAGATGCAGCCATACCAATACAGATTGTTTGAACATCTGGCTTAATATATTGCATTGTGTCATAAATGGCCATCCCAGCAGTGATGCTTCCGCCTGGGCTATTAATATAGATCGATACATCTTTTTCAGGATTTTCTGTTTCTAAGAATAAAAGCTGTGATACGATAGAGTTAGCTACATTATCATCAATAGCACTACCAAGCATAATAATACGGTCTTTTAATAAACGGGAGTAAATATCGTAAGCGCGTTCTCCTCTGTTTGTTTGCTCAATAACTGTAGGAATTAAATTCATTTAAAATCCTCCTTTATAATGTCTGTTCAAAAACGATAAGTATTTGTTTCTTCAGTAAGATGAAAAACATCTAAACTGTATGTAATCCTAATGATACACGGATGGTCAATTAAGGTCAAACGTAAAAGCCTAAATACCTAAAAATATCATTCGACATCTTTTTTTATAGCAGTTTTTCTAAAGTTGTTGCTACGTATATTTTTAAATTTTAAGTTCTATTATAACAGAATGTTAACGATACTATGATTGGCAAATTAACAGTATAATTCCGAATAAGCGGGGAATCACGTAATAACAGAGCCTAATTTTAAAAGTACAATAGCGTTTCATTGGGAAGTCGATACTTGAAGGTATAAGGAGATCCATCCTTTTATTTCCTCTACAATCCTTTCTACATGATACCCATTGCTCCTATTTTTAAACATCATCTATTGCATAAAATAGTAACTTCGCTTATAATATGAAGGCGTTACTTCAATGGGGCGCAAGTTATACACGATGCCCTTGTGGTGCAACGGATAGCACGTAAGATTCCGGTTCTTAAAATGGGGGTTCGATTCCCTCCGAGGGCGCTAATAAAATAATAAAAAGGTTTTTCTGAAGTTTCTAACAATCGTCGATTCTTTAGAAAAACCTTTTTATTTTGCTTCTATTTTTAGTACCTAAAAATAAATCAGATTGCTGATTCAGCTTTTAGGCTGTTTTTCCTTTGTGAGAAGCTTTGTGTTTATATTACTACCTTATTATATTTCTATAAAGACTACTGTTTAAAGAAAGGTTTTCATGTAAAGTATTCAAATATCAAAATTCCTCTTTTTAGTTATTAATACTTGCTTAATATTTTCATTCAAACACCATTTTCCTTTTTCAAAAAAACAATTAAAAATTAAGGGAATAATTATTCATTTTTTCCAAATAGTAAGAAAAGAAAGAACGACACTTTTTCGTCAAATTTTACAAAAAATAGACACATATCAGTTGAATTCATACTATACTGGTGTTAGAATTGTTCTTGTAGCAGGGAAGTTATTTTTTTTGTAGTACCCGGGACGAAAAATGTCTATGTGGGACTTCTTGCGACCACTGTAAGTGAAGGAGCGCATCAAGCATGGTTTCATTTATTGAGATTCAAAAAAGATTATTACCTGATTTACTTACAGTTATGCAAAAAAGGTACTATATTCTGCAATACATTAAGAATATGCAGCCTGTCGGAAGAAGAAGTCTGGCAGTGAGCCTAGGACTGACCGAAAGAGTCTTGAGAAGTGAAGTCGAGTTTTTAAAAGATCAGCAGCTTATACATATTTCAAACATCGGCATGACAGTCACTTTAAAAGGGGAAGAAGTATTGGAAAGTCTTTCTAGTGTAATGAGAGAAGTAACGGGTATTAACGAAATGGAGCAGCTACTGCAACGAAAACTTGGCATCAGTAAGGTAATTATCGTTGCGGGAGACAGTGATCATTCTCCATGGGTAAAAAAAGAATTAGGACTTGCGACAGCAAATTGTATGAAATCTCTCCTAAAGGGAAATAATATCATCGCAGTTACTGGTGGGACTACTATGTCTTCTGTTGCTGATGCGCTAACACCAAGTGTTGCAGATGGCGAATTATTATTTGTTCCTGCTCGTGGTGGAATAGGAGAAGATGTCAAAAATCAGGCAAATACAATTTGTTCCATGATGGCAGACCATACTGCTTCAAAACATCGAGTTTTATACGCTCCAGATGAGGTCAGTGAAGAGATGTACAAAAGCATTTCTAACGACCCTCGTATAAGTGAAGTATTAAAACTTATACGTTCAGCAAACCTTTTAGTTCATGGTATAGGCGAGGCGCTTACGATGGCGAATCGTAGAAATACAACTAAAAGCGATCTAGAAAAGATTAAGAATGCGGAAGCCGTTGGTGAGGCATTTGGGTATTACTTCAATGAAGAGGGAGAGGTTGTCCATAAGGTCCAAACAATTGGCCTTAGACTAGAAGATTTATCTTCCGTACCTAATATTATCGCTGTAGCTGGTGGAGCATCTAAATCAAAGGCTATACGTGCTTATTTAAAAGAAGCACCAACTTCAACTATTTTAATAACAGATGAAGGAGCCGCAAAAAAATTGATATAATGGGAAATCCCTTTATATATTTAATACTCTTAAAATTAGAGGAGGAAATTTATAATGACAGTAAAAGTAGGTATTAACGGTTTTGGACGTATCGGACGTTTAGCATTCAGAAAAATCATGGAAAACCCAGAATTAGAAGTGGTTGCAATCAATGATTTAACTGACACTAAAATGCTAGCACATCTTTTAAAATATGATTCATCTCAAGGAACTTTCCAAGGTGAAATCGAAGTACATGAAGGATACTTCTTAGTAAACGGTCAAAAAGTTGTTACAACTGCTGAAAGAAATCCAGCTGACCTTAAATGGGGAGAACTTGGTGTAGATACAGTTATCGAATCTACTGGTTTCTTCACAACTAAAGAAAAAGCAGAAGCTCACATTCAAGCAGGTGCTAAAAATGTAGTTATTTCTGCTCCAGCAACTGGCGAAATGAAAACAGTTGTTTACAATGTAAACCATGACGTTCTTGATGGAACTGAAACAGTTATCTCTGGTGCTTCTTGTACTACTAACTGTCTTGCTCCTATGGCACAAGTTCTTCAAAATAAATATGGTATCGTATCTGGTTTAATGACTACAATTCACGCTTACACTGGCGACCAAAACACTTTAGATGCTCCACATCCAAAAGGTGACTTCCGTCGTGCGCGTGCAGCTGCTGAAAACATTATTCCTAACTCAACTGGTGCTGCTAAAGCAATCGGTTTAGTATTACCTGAACTTCAAGGTAAATTAGACGGTGCTGCTCAACGTGTTCCAGTTAAAACTGGTTCATTAACAGAGCTTGTAACTGTTCTTGACCAAAAAGTTACTGTTGAAGAAATCAACGCTGCAATGAAAGAAGCTGCTAACGAATCATTCGGTTACACAGAAGAAGAGCTTGTATCTTCTGACATTATCGGAATTAGCTATGGTTCATTATTCGATGCAACTCAAACAAAAGTAATCACTGTTGGTGATCAACAACTTGTTAAAACTGTTGCTTGGTATGATAACGAAATGTCTTACACTAACCAATTAGTAAGAACTGTTAAGCACTTTGCACAACTTGCAACAAAATAATTTCCCTTTTCAATGGAAATATGTGCGAGTTAATAAGCACCCCCTTTAATCAAACAGCGGAAACAACTTTTGTTTCCGCTATTTTAAAAATATGCAGTGGAGGGTACCTATAATGAATAAGAAAACAATTCGTGATATCGATTTAAAAGGGAAAAAAGCTTTTGTTCGCGTTGACTTTAACGTACCAATGAAAGATCAACAAATCACTGATGAAACAAGAATTCAAGCTGCACTTCCAACTATTAACGCTTTAGTAGAAAGTGGAGCAATTGTTATTCTTGCAAGCCACTTAGGACGTCCAAAAGGTGAAGTTGTAGAAGAGTTACGTTTAACTCCTGTTGCAAAACGTCTTTCTGAAATACTAGGTAAAGAAGTTGTAAAAGCTGATGAATCATACGGTGAAGCTGTTAAAGCACAAATCAGCAAGCTTTCAGAAGGAGATGTAATCCTTCTTGAAAACGTACGTTTCAATGCTGGAGAAGAAAAAAATGATGCAGAGTTAGCAAAACAATATGCAGAGCTTGCAGATGTATTTGTAAATGATGCATTTGGTGCTGCACACCGTGCCCATGCTTCAACAGAAGGAATTGCTCATCATATTCCAGCTGTATCTGGATTATTAATGCAAAAAGAACTAGATGTTCTTGGTAAAGCTTTATCCAATCCTGATCGCCCATTCACTGCTATTATTGGTGGAGCAAAAGTTAAGGATAAAATTGGAGTAATTGAAAACCTTCTAGAAAAAGTTGATAACTTAATCATAGGCGGAGGCTTAGCTTATACTTTCGTTAAAGCACTTGGTCATGAAGTTGGTCAATCATTATTAGAAGAAGACAAAATCGATCTTGCTAAATCATATATGGAAAAAGCAAAAGAAAAGGGCGTTAAGTTTTATATGCCTGTTGATGTTACAGTTGCAGATGATTTCTCTAACGATGCTAACATCAAAACAGTTTCTATTGAAGAAATTCCATCTGATTGGGAAGCATTAGATATCGGACCTAAAACACGTGAAATCTATGCAGATGTTATTAAAAGTTCTAAATTAGTAATTTGGAACGGGCCGATGGGTGTTTTCGAATTAGATGCATTCGCTACAGGTACAAAAGCAGTAGCTGAAGCACTTGCTGAATCTCAAGATACATATTCCGTAATCGGTGGTGGAGATTCTGCAGCAGCAGTTGAAAAATTTGATTTAGCGGATAAAATGAGTCACATTTCTACTGGTGGCGGTGCTTCATTAGAATTCATGGAAGGTAAAGAACTTCCAGGTGTAGTGGCATTAAACGACAAATAATATCTTTATAGATATGCATGAAAGGATGTATAACCATGCGCAAACCAATTATTGCAGGTAACTGGAAAATGAACAAAACGCTTCCTGAAGCGGTTGAGTTTGTTCAAGAAGTAAAAGCTTCTGTTCCATCAAGTGAAAAAGTGGATACAGTTGTTTGTGCTCCTGCGTTATTTTTAGGACAATTAGTAGAATTAACAGATGGCACAGATGTAAAAATCGGTGCACAAAATATGCATTTCGAAAAAAATGGTGCATTTACTGGTGAAATCAGCCCAGTAGCATTAGAAAATATCGGTGCAAAATATGTAGTACTTGGTCATTCGGAGCGTCGTGAGTTCTTTAACGAAACAGATGAGTCTGTTAACAAGAAGACAATCGCTGCATTTGAAAATGGTTTAACTCCAATTGTTTGTTGTGGTGAAACACTAGAACAAAGAGAGAACGGCGAAACAAATGACTTTGTTGCAACTCAAGTAACAAAAGCGCTTAACGGCTTAACTCCAGATCAAGCGAAAGCAACAGTTGTTGCATATGAGCCAATCTGGGCAATTGGAACAGGTAAATCTTCTACTTCTGCAGATGCAAACGAAGTATGTGCACATATCCGTAAAGTAGTAAGTGAACAATTTTCTTCAGAGGTTGCTGAACACATCCGTATTCAATACGGCGGTAGTGTAAAGCCTGAGAACATTAAAGAATATATGGCACAGCCAGATATTGATGGAGCATTAGTAGGTGGAGCTAGCCTAGAAGCTCAAAGCTTTTTAGCTTTATTGGAGGCAGGTAAGAATGAGTAAATCTCCAGTAGCTTTAATCATTTTAGATGGTTTTGCTTTAAGAAGCGAACGCATGGGTAATGCTGTAGCACAAGCAAATAAGCCTAATTTCGATAAATATTGGAACTCTTACCCTCATTCTACTTTAGTAGCTAGTGGGGAAGCTGTTGGTCTTCCAGAAGGACAAATGGGTAACTCAGAAGTTGGACATTTGAATATCGGTGCCGGCCGGATCGTATATCAAAGTTTAACAAGAGTTAACCTGTCTATTAGAGAAGGCGAGTTTTACAAAAACGAAACTTTCGTTAATGCAATTAAGCATGTAAAAGAAAAAGGCAAAAATCTTCATTTATTCGGATTATTATCCGATGGTGGAGTTCATAGCCATATTGAGCATATGTTTGCACTTCTTCGTTTAGCAAAAGAAGAAGGCGTAGAAAATGTATATATTCACGGTATTCTAGATGGTCGAGACGTCGGTCAAAAGACTGCTGAGAAATACATTAAAGCTACACAAGAAAAAATGGCTGAATACGGTGTAGGTGAATTTGCTACCATTTCTGGGCGCTACTATTCCATGGATAGAGATAAGCGTTGGGATCGTGTAGAAAAATCATACCGTGCTATGGTATATGGCGATGGACCAGCATACTCTGATCCATTACAAGTAGTAGAGGATAATTACAATAACGGAATCTTTGATGAGTTCGTACTTCCATCTGTAATCACAAAAGAGAACGGTGAGCCAGTTGCGACAATTAAAGATGAAGATGCTGTTATTTTCTATAACTTCCGTCCTGACCGTGCAATTCAAATTTCTAATACGTTCACAAATGAGGACTTCCGTTCATTTGATCGTGGGGAAAAACATCCAAAAGATCTTTACTTTGTATGTTTAACTCATTTTAGTGAAACAGTAAATGGGTATGTTGCATTCAAGCCAACAAACTTGGATAACACTTTAGGTGAAGTACTTTCACAAAACGGATTAACACAGCTTCGTATCGCTGAAACAGAAAAGTATCCACATGTTACTTTCTTTATGAGTGGTGGACGTGAAGCTGAGTTCCCTGGTGAAAAACGTATCTTAATCAATTCACCAAAAGTGGCAACCTATGATTTAAAACCTGAAATGAGTGCATATGAAGTAACAGATGCACTATTGAAGGAAATTGAAGCAGATAATTTTGATGCTATTATTCTAAACTTCGCTAACCCTGATATGGTTGGGCACTCCGGAATGCTTGAACCAACAATCAAAGCGATTGAAACAGTGGACGAATGTTTAGGCAAAATTATCACTTTAATAGAACAAAAAGGTGGTAAAGCAATTATCACAGCTGATCATGGTAACTCTGATGAAGTGGTAACACTTGAAGGAACACCAATGACAGCACATACAACAAATCCAGTTCCTGTTATCGTAACAGATAAGAATGCTGAGTTGCGTACAGATGGGATTTTAGGAGATCTTGCTCCTACTATGTTAGATTTATTAGGAATTGATAAACCAGCAGAAATGACTGGAACATCTATTATTAAAAAATAAGATTTAAGATTTTTATATTTAAAGGAGAGAATAAATATGCCTTATATTCAACAAGTTTATGCTCGTGAAGTATTAGATTCACGTGGTAACCCAACAGTAGAAGTAGAAGTATTAACTGAATCAGGATTCTTTGGTCGCGCACTAGTTCCATCTGGTGCTTCAACTGGTGAATACGAAGCAGTTGAATTACGTGATGGTGACAAATCTCGTTACCTTGGTAAAGGTGTTCTTAAAGCAGTAGAAAACGTAAACGAAGTAATCGCTGAAGCAATTATCGGTATGGACGTTACTGACCAAGTTGGAATCGATAGAGCAATGATCGAACTTGACGGTACAGAAAACAAAGGTAAATTAGGTGCTAACGCAATCCTTGGTGTATCTATGGCTGCTGCACATGCTGCTGCTGAAGTAGTAGGATTACCTTTATACCGTTACCTTGGTGGATTCAATGCAAAACAATTACCAACTCCAATGATGAACATCATCAACGGTGGTTCACATGCTGATAACAACGTTGATTTCCAAGAATTCATGATCTTGCCAGTAGGAGCTCCAACTTTCAAAGAAGCTCTACGTATGGGTGCTGAAGTATTCCATGCATTAAAAGCTGTTTTACATGCAAAAGGTTTAAACACTGCTGTAGGTGATGAAGGTGGATTCGCTCCAAACCTTGGTTCTAACCGTGAAGCATTAGAAGTAATCATCGAAGCAATCAAAAAAGCTGGTTATGAGCCAGGCAAAGATGTATTCTTAGGAATGGACGTTGCTTCTTCTGAATTCTTTAACAAAGAAACTGGAAAATATGATCTTGCTGGAGAAGGCCGTAATGGTTTAACTTCTGAAGAATTAGTATCTTTCTACGAAGAGTTAGTTAACGAATTCCCAATCCTATCTATTGAAGATGGATTAGATGAAAACGACTGGGAAGGTCATAAATTATTAACAGACCGTATCGGTTCTAAAGTACAATTAGTTGGTGATGATTTATTCGTTACAAACACTAAAAAATTAGCTGAAGGTATCGAAAAAGGTATTGCTAACTCAATCCTTATCAAAGTTAACCAAATTGGTACTTTAACTGAAACATTCGAAGCTATCGAAATGGCTAAACGTGCTGGTTACACAGCTGTTGTTTCTCACCGTTCTGGTGAAACAGAAGATGCTACAATCGCTGACATCGCTGTTGCTACAAACGCTGGTCAAATCAAAACTGGTTCTATGTCTCGTACAGATCGTATCGCTAAATACAACCAACTTCTTCGCATCGAAGACGAGCTTGGCGAGTTAGCAGTATACGATGGTCTTAAATCTTTCTATAACCTTAAGAAATAATAGAAGTTAAGCTTTCCTTAACTTGATAAGCACCCTAGCTTTAGGAGATTTCCTATAAGCTAGGGTGCTTTTTAATAATTGTGAAAGAATAGGGAGAAGAGGAGCCGCATCATTTCTCAGTGCCCGAAAACAAGAGATCCAGCAGGAAAAGGGAACAGAGGAGCGTTCTCTGAGCCCGAAAACAAGAGATCCAGCAGGAAAAGGTAACAGAGGAGCGTTCTCTGAGCCCGAAAACAAGAGATTCAGCAAGAAAAGGTAACAGAGGAACGTTCTCTGAGCCCGAAAACAAGAGATTCAGCAAGAAAAGGTAACAGAGGAGCGTTCTCTGAGCCCGAAAACAAGAGATCCAACAAGAAAAGGGAACAGAGGAACGTTCTCAGTGCCCGAATACAAAAAATCCAGCAGGAAAAGGTAACAGAGGAGCGTTCTCTGAGCCCGAAAACAAGAGATTCAGCAAGAAAAGGTAACAGAGGAGCGTTCTCTGAGCCCGAAAACAAGAGATCCAGCAGGAAAAGGTAACAGAGGAGCGTTCTCTGAGCCCGAAAACAAGAGATCCAGCAAGAAAAGGGAACAGATGCTTCTTATTCAAAGGTTATCGCGTAATTAAGAGAACTCTTCCATACATTCATGCTGGATAAATATATTCTACTAATTATTATGACAAAGAAAGCGACATACTATTGTGGCAAAACATAAAATATGATACATTTAAACTAATGTAGGTTGGGTTTAATGGAGGTGTTTGATATGATACACACAGTTTTGATTACTTTATTGATTATCGTTGCGATTGCATTAATCGTAGTAGTACTTCTTCAAAATGGTAAGAGTGCTGGACTATCTGGAGCAATTTCTGGTGGTGCAGAGCAGTTATTTGGTAAACAAAAAGCACGTGGTTTAGAATTAATCCTTCACAATGCAACAATCGTTTTAGCAATTCTATTTTTTGTATTAACGATTGCAGTTAGTTATTTTGATCTATAATAACGAAATTCTGTATAGATAAAAAACCTGGCCATGAAAGGGAGGCCACTGACAAACTGAGGTCATTTCTAAATAATCAGCTGGCCGCATAAAAAAAAGACGACCCTCATTAAATTTTTTGAATGTAGAGTCGTCTTTTTTTATCCATTTTC